>QMSN01000217.1 GCA_003650865.1 Thermoprotei archaeon | reverse complement strand
TCCTGCACGTCTTCCAGCCTTTATCAATTCCTCATACTTCTTCTCGTACCTCTCCTCAATCTCAGCCTTAACCCTCTCATGAACCTCTGCAGCGTGTTTCTTCATTAACTCCTCAAGCGCCTTCCTCTGAGCCTCAGTCATCAACAGACCATACCTGTGTCTCATCTCACCACCTCCTCAACCACCCTCTTGGTCTCAGTAAGCGTCGTGAGGAAATATACCAGTAACGGAGGAATCACCACGACGAACAACGGTATGCCTCTAGCCAGCATGCTCTTTATGTCGCTCAGCGTCGACGGTATCTCAAGCCTCCTGATCAAAGTCCTCCTGATGTGTGGGACAGGTCTCCTCCATGGGACGACCCACGATATGCTCTCAGGCATGGTGTCAGTCCTCAACGTAAGGTTGTGCTGGTTGAACTCAAGCGCGCTTATCGTCAGGTTAGCTACCTCATCTGTCCACATGCTGGGGCTTAACATCGATATGGCGTTCAACGTGGTGGCGTAGTGCTCCTTGAACGCCGACACCAGGTCCTCCGTTCCAAGGACGTGAAGGGCTGCCCTGACAGGTAGGAACGACATCTTCAGGTACACGTCGTTCTCATCAGGTATCGTCATGTCCTCTATGTATACGAACGTAGACCTGTAGCCTAGTGCACCTGCAACACCGTTCCTTATCATCTCATCGATCTTACTACCTACCTTACAGCTCACGAAGTAGACCTCCCTACCCTTCAACAGAGGATACAGCTCATCGAAACCATACATCGAGTCACCTATCGTTATCCCGCTCTCATCTCCATGAGCGAGCAGCGCAACCTTGGTGTCGTTGCCCATAGCCTTGCCCATCTCATCTATGTCCTTGACCTCCCTCCACGGGAACTCGCTCAGCGCTAGCTTGGCTATCCTTGAGTCCTCATCCGTGACTGATGATATGTAGACGGTCATCAGTACCTACCGAGCAACATCCTGGCCACGTCCATGGCCTTTGGATCTCCCCTCAACACTCCCTGTATTATCTCGTCAATGGTCATCCCAGCTATCTTTATGTTTGGCCTTCTTGCCTTTAATGCGTTTAACGCGCTTATCAGGGCTGACCTTTCGTCCCTCATAGCTGGCACCTAGTAATAACATCGTGCCAGTCCTAGATAAGTTTAAGTCCTGATCCAACCCTAGGAGCGTGAGGAAAAGCTGCTCCTCGATACTTAAGGGCTCACCTATCTTTATCTTCGTCGCTATCCTATCTACCATGTCATGGAAGAGCGATGACAGCATAGCCATCTCGTCGTTAGTGGCTAGGTAGACCATCAACGCGAACTCAGGGTCATGGAAGTCAGCGTCATGAAACAGCTCCCTGTGAAACACTCCCCTGAACATGAACCAGCTGTCCTTCAGCTCATGTAACCAGTCATAGCTCCTACCGAACAACCTCCTGTCTATCCTGTTATGAAGCCTCCTCTCCACCACCCTCCAACACCCTCACACCTGTTAACTCCTCAAACGACCTAATAAACAGAACTGCGCCAGCTATCATGTGATAGGCGTCCTGCTTAGTTATCCTCCCCTTCTCTATGTTAGCCTTCATGTCTATCAGGAAGTTCCTCAACGCGTCCTTCATCTTGTTCGCGTCTATCCTCTTGTTATTGCCCAACAACAGCTTGCCCATGATTATGCTGTCATAACCAACGTCTATGAGGTACTCGACCGTCCCGTTCTGGCTGTTAGTTATGCCCTCCTCAGCAAGTTTAAACGTGAGCTCCTCAAGCTTCCTAGCCGTCGGTTTGGAGAACCTGAACGTCTTCCTAACGGGCTTAGAGATGGGTCTACCCCTCTTACGTACATTATCACGTACATTACTTTCCTTCGTTTCCTTGGAATTTGGTACATTCACATGTACGTCATCGCTCATACTGAACTGCCTCAAGAGATGTATGTACGCTTCAAATATATATAAAGAGGGTGCCGCCTTAATACATGGTGTTGAGGTTTGCCTAGGAAGGGTTGGAAAAGCGTATGCACCAACGTCGACGAGTACGAGCACTCCCGCTTGATGAGGATGGCTCGCTTCCTTTGGAAGAACGGCTACATAGATAAGCCATCGGTCAGCCAGCTTCTCAAGTTCTCGATAGGTCTGATGCTCGTCATCCTTGACGTCGCACAGAAGAACAAGGAGAGATATAGCAGACAGTTCGGTGACCTGCTAAAGGCAGCGTTTCACGAGATGAGGGCTCAGTTCGCTAAGGGTTGATAGTGGTGGTCGAGGATGGCGAGGTACGGGAAGTGGAAGAGGGAGGAGGACGACGAGGACCTGGACGAGATAGACTTGGAGGTGCCGAAGATAAGGGGAATAGGAGCTCTAGAGAGCTTTCACCTAAGAAGGATGAAGCTGGTTCAGGTGCATTTAAGCTACTTGCTGACGCTCTTAAAACGATTGAATACCTGGAAAAAGCAGAAGGAGAACAGCCTGTTCATGTTAGCCCAAGATTTGAGAAGAAAAGGTATACAG
>QMSN01000216.1 GCA_003650865.1 Thermoprotei archaeon | reverse complement strand
GGTGTTATACGAGAAGTTGGCGAATATGGGTCTCGACGTGAAGTCTTTAATTATTCGTGCGCAAACTAATGCTTAATTCGTTTGATGAAGGCTTTTCTAAAGATTTTCAACCTTATGGCTTCCGGGAACGGATTTATTTTTACTGCTAGTTGTGCTCTATTTCCTTGGCTTAGGGGTTTCCTTAGGGCTGCCATGAGGTTTGTTTTGGCTCGCGCGCGAAAGCTGTATGAGTTTACATCTTATAATAGCACCACATCACTTTGATATGAAAATGCACAATGTTTATGCGTTATATGTGAGACTTTCGATGTTTCGTCATTATGTGGTCGCTTTTTATTGAAGCGGCTGAAAATGCTTTTATGGGCATTGGCTTTACTTTCTACTGGCAAGGTGGCCATGAATAATGAGCGTAATGGTGACTGGCGGAGCGGGATTCATAGGGAGCTTCGTCGTTGAAGAGCTTGTAAATCAGGGATACAAGGCTATGGTGTATGATAACTTTGCTTCAGGCTCATATGAGAACTTAAAGGGGGCTTTAAGGACTGGTAGCGTAAAGGTCGTAGAGGGTGATGTCAGGGATTACAAGGCATTATTGAAGTGTATTAGTGAAGTTGAAGAAGTCGTGCATTTAGCATCACTTATAAGCGTAGACGAATCAATCGAGAGGCCTGAGCTCTACTTTGAGGTTAACGTGATGGGGACATTGAATGCCCTCAAAGCGTCCATTGAAGCTAAAATTAAAAAGCTCGTCTACGTATCGTCAGCAGCGGTTTATGGTGAGCCCGTTAAGCTCCCAATAAGTGAAGATCATCCTCTTAGGCCCATGTCGCCCTATGGCGCCTCTAAAATAGCAGCTGAAGCTCTATGCTTTTCATATAGCAAAACTCATGGCTTGCCGATAGTCATTTTAAGGCCTTTCAATGTTTATGGGCCGAGACAACAAGTAAGCCATTATAGTGGTGTCATAACGAAATTCATTAAAGCCTTGTTAAGAGGGGAAGAGCCAGTCATTTATGGTGATGGCGAGCAGACAAGAGACTTCATATATGTCGAGGATGTGGCGAAGGCTATAGTAAAAGCACTTGAAAGCAATAGCGCTATTGGCGAAGCAATAAACATAGCTTATGGTGCTCCAACATCAATAAAAGAGCTATTAAGAATAATAGCAGAGATTCTAAGTGTTAAGCCCAAAGCTCGCTTTGCTCCACCAAGAAAGGGGGATATAAGGAATAGCTATGCGGATATATCGAAAATGTCCAGATTACTGCGGTTTAAACCAACCACAATTTTAAGCCAAGGATTATCAAAGACCATTAACTACTTCAAGGAGAAGCTTTAGCTTAACAACACTACGTTGTCTGATGAAGCCTGAGGATTCATGATTTTTGAAATGTCTACTGTGTTTAGCGATATGTTCCAGCTATCATCATGAGCTTGCCATGAAGTTGTTAAAGTTAAAATTCCATTTTCAACGATGAAATCAGCTCTATAAAGCCTCTTTGCTTTTGCGCTTTTGCTATCCAAAATAGGTACATCATAACCCGTCCAGTCAATGCCATTAGTCGACTTAAAGAAGACCATGTACATAGGGGTATTCCAGTCATAATAATGAGAATGAGGCATTGAGGCAATCATTCAGTATTGACCACCAACCTTCCTTATCGACATATGCCATAAAGACCATTCCTCGCCTCCATATCTAGGACTTGGAACATTGCAATTAGCTACATACCTCCATCTAAAGCCTTCATCGGATTCGTAAAGCCTTAAGATCCTCATGACGGAGACCTTGTCGTTTATTATAACCCACATTAGAAACTTGCTAAGCTCAGCATCATAGATAACCGAGGGAGAAAGGTATTGAACGCCATAATCTATCCCTTCTAACATTTTAACTTCATTGCTCTAATGAAGGCCATCGCGCAAAGAGATCTACACGTCAAAACGCCATTAGACATAGCAACCGAATGCGCCCAGCTAACTAAGATGATAGTCGATAAGCTATCACCCATATCATTTGGAAGCATAGAAACACCTCTCATAGCTGAAGCTAGAGCCACAATCTTAAGGCTTACACCTCTGATCTATAGCTTAGCCATTGGATATCAAGGAGTACAAATACCAGCACTAGAAGCAACCTCGATGTAGTCATATGTCTAGCTTGCCAGAAAATTCAAGCTTGAAGTCACCGAAGAACTCCATGAAGCGCGCGGTGTGGGGTGTTTTTGCTTGTGTTGATAGCGTTAATGTTGTAGGTGTTGCTGGTGGCTGTGGTGTTCTAGGTTTGTGTGACTTGCTGGTTGTGGGTGGTGGGTTTGGTGGTTGCTATTACCATTGAGTTGCCTAGGAGGGTTTTAGAGGTTTTTAGGGAATTGGGGTTGGAGGAAGTTTGGTGGCTTGTAGGTGAGGTGTTGTTTGGGGGTTTTGATGGGTGTGAGCTGTGCTTTTAGGTTTGTTGCTCGTAAAGCCCTAAGTCTTTTGGTGCTGAAATGGTTGTTACACTCATGTAT
>QMSN01000215.1 GCA_003650865.1 Thermoprotei archaeon | reverse complement strand
TTGAGCTCCTCGACAACCCTCAATACGACTGTTGTCTTGCCGACACCTGGCCTACCTGTAACCATAACCTTAGAGGTCAAAGCGCACACCTCAACTCCACAGCGCTTAAACGTTAACTCCTCAGCCTACTAATCTTTGTGAGTGGTGTGGCTTGAAGCTGCTGGTAAACCCAAGCCTCGATGAGGCCTGCTCAGCGTTTAAAGATGCCATGTCGAGCGGAGAGGTCGTGATAATAGTTGGAGAGTGCGAAGTTGAGTATGAAGGTAGAGCTGCTTCAACTTTAACCTCAGGCGAGAGAGTGGTCATATTTAAGCAGGATGGCTCGCTACTCGTTCACAGACCTGAGGGGTACGAACCAGTCAACTGGCAACCTCCAGGCTGCTCATTTAGGGCTTCAGTTACCGATGAGGTGTTCAGAGTATCAGCCACTAGGTTAAGCCCTTACGAGGTCCTCACGATATCGTTTAGCAAAGTCAAGCTCCTCTTCTCCGAGAAGCTTCAAGATAGAGGGGCCTTCTCGCTGTACGCTAGTGAGGAAGACATGAAGAGAGCTATTCAGCTAAACCCAGCCCTCATAGAGGAGGGCTTAAGGCTCCTGACATCTGAGAAGGACCTCGGCGAGGCTGGCTACGCCGACTTCGTTGGTGAGGATAGTAACGGCAACTTCGTGGTGATAGAGGTCAAGAGGACCTCGGCTGGAGTTGAAGAGGTACTTCAGCTAGCTAGGTACGTCAATGAAGCTAAGCAGAGGGTTAATAGGCCCATAAGGGGAATACTAGTAGCCCCTTCCCTCAGGAAAGGTGGGCAGAAGCTGCTTGAGCAGCTTAAGCTTGAGTTTAAGATGTTGTCACCCGAGAGGTGTAGAAGAGAATTGAAGAGAGGCAGGGATGTGGGGCTCATGGAGTTCATGGGCTTGAAGCGATGAGGCCGAGTATGGCCGACTTTATCTCGTCGGTGAACACGGCTGGGTACAAACCGAGGAACACTGTTAGCAAGGCAAAGACGAGGAGTGGAGCTAGTAGAGCTATGGACGCCTCCTTGACGCCGTTTAGCTGTGGCGGCGTCTGTCCGAACAGCATGCGCCTAATGGACCACAGCGCATAGGCGAACGTCAAAGCCGTGGCTATTATGGCTACTACGCCGAGCGTGATCTTGTAGATAGCCCCAGCCATGGAGGCTGAGCCTATGGCTCCCGTGAATATCATCCACTCACTTATGAAGCCGTTTGTGAATGGTACACCCATCAACGCGAAGAAGCCTACAAACATAAGCACAGCTGTGAAGGGCATCTTCCCAGCTAGACCACCCATCTTGCTTATGCTCCTAGTCCCAGCTTGAAGTGCGAAGACCCCTACCAAGAGGAAGAGTATCGCTTTACCCGTGGCGTGAGATATGTAGTGGAACATGGAGCCCGTAGCCCCTATAGCAGCGAGGTCGCTGGCGCCAAAGCTTATCGCGAAGGCTGCTGCTCCGAGGCCTAGCAGTATGTAGCCCATCTGGCTTATACTGGAGTAAGCCAAGAGCCTCTTGAAGTCGTCTTGGCCGAGGGCGTTGACTGCTCCGTATATCATGGTTATGACGGCTAGGACTATCATAGCCGTCGCTATGTACTTGAGCGTCGGAGTGTACATGAACACTATCCTGACGATGGCGTAGGCAGCCAGCCCACTCATAGCTGAGGAGAGCAGGGCGGTTATGGGGGTAGGAGCCTCTACGTATGTGTCGGGGAGCCAGCTGTGCAGGGGGACTATGGCCATCTTGACGAAGAAGCCTATCAGCATAGCTGAAACTATGGCTATCAATGTGCTCAAGCTAGGGTTGAGCTGAGCTATCTTGGCTGGAATGTCGAATATATCGAGGGTTTGAAGGTAGCCGTTTGTAGCCACTATGCCCGCTAAGAAGCAGAGGGCACCAGCCTCAGTGAATAGGAAGTACTTTAAGGCAACTCTCTCCCTAGCTCCAGTGCCCCACTCATTTATCAGGGCCCAAGAGGCTACGACGGATAACTCGAAGAACAGGAAGAACTCGATGAGGTTCGTTGACAGCACTAGCCCTATCATGCCCATGAAGAACAGCTGGTATAGACTGAAGAATATACCCATGTTCTCGGAGTCCTTCATGAGCTTAACCGTGTAGAGTGCTGTCAACGCTGAGACTACAGCGACGGTTAGACCTATCGGCGCGCTCAGCCCATCAGCCCTAAAGCCGAACCTCAGCATGGCGCCGTCGACTATAAACCATTCGTATATCTTCTCGTAGTACGAGACGCCACCAGCAAATATCCTCCACACAGCTACTCCGAAAACCCCTATGGATAGCAGCGAGGTCAGGAATGCTATTATTCCATTCCATCTTCCGAGGGGTTTATTGAGCGCTAGAGTTACTAGTGAAGCTACAGCTGGCACTATTAAGGTGTACATCAACAAGTCCTCGATCATCTACCACAACCCCCCTAGCTTGAGCAGGAACAGTACTATGACTATGAGCCCTATCAGTATCCCTATCACATTG
>QMSN01000214.1 GCA_003650865.1 Thermoprotei archaeon | reverse complement strand
GCAGTCATCCCCTTCACGGAGGCCCCTACAGCCTTCCTAGACTCTATGCTACCTCCCTTCCTAAACGCCCACGCTCTACCTATGAGGATGCACGGCTCGAAGCTTATGAGCCCAGAGCCCTCGACTTTGCTCTCGAAGACTATCTCCCCCTTAGCCCTGACGTAGGACTGTGAGGCGTATGTATGCTTCTCGAGGAGCCTTATGGCCATGCTTTCACATATATCCTCGAGCTTGCCAGCCTTCATGGCGAAGTGTGATATGGTTTCAGCTATTACCTCGTAATGCCTAGAGGCGTGTATCCCCTTCATGGTTGAGGGGAGGTTTATGTAGGCGTCGAAGACAGGGAGTGTGTAGTGGGGTTTACCCCCAAACTTCACGAAGGCAACGGGCATCTTAACCCCTTTTACCCCCACGTACTGGAGGGGTATGGAGAATGAAGGCTTCTTCTCGTGGATATCCTCCATCGAGATCACTCCTAAGCAACGTAGAAAGATATCTTTAGTTGAGAATATTTTAATTGCTCTCTGCTTGTGGGTTCAGGCGACTTAACGCTGAGCTTGCGTTTAGCTGTACAGCTATTAAGCTTAGAGGAGGCCTACTATTGTGAGGACTCCTCGAAGTGGTGGCTGGCTTGAGCTCTTGGGCTTCTAGGCTGGGCCTTAAGCTTGGAGCTCTCTATGAAGTCGTGGTGACCACTAGTGGAGTTGACGGTAAACCTCACGCAGCTGCCATGGGCGTCAGGCTCTTGAAGAGAGGCCTATTTCAGATGAGGTCGTACGGGGAGACTAGGACCCTCACCAACTTGAGAGCTACTGGTCTTGGGTGCCTCAACATAGTTAGGAGCTGTGAAGTTTTCTTCAACTGCCTCTTCAACCCAGAAGCTCTATCCTTTGACTCCTCATCGGTAGCTCCACGCCTTAAAGGAGCTGACGGCTGGGTTTTCTTCAAGGTGTTGAGCGTAGAGCCTCGTGGAGGCTACTACGTCGTGACCTGCTCGCCGACTGACTTTGAGTTTAGGAGGGTCAAGCCCAAGCCTATCTGTAGAGCTGAGTCTTCGCTGCTGGAGGCCTTGATACACTCTACGAGGCTCGACCTCTACAGGTCTATGGGTGATGAGAAGCTCAACGAGCTCTACAAGCTCATCGAGCACCACATAGGCATCGTCGAGAGGACTGGATGGCCCGAGCTGAAGTCCATGGCTAGGAGACTAGCCTCCCACATAGGTCTAAGCTAGAGCTCTACGACAACCCTCACTGGTGAAGCTGTTGCTCCAGTAATCTTTAGGGGGAAAGCGTAGAACCTCAACCTCCTCCCTATAATCCCAGCTAAGTTGCAGAGGTTCTCTATGACTGGTATCCCAGCTCCTAGAAGCACTTCATGCACGTCAAACTTGCCGGTCTCAGCTGGATCTATGCTTGGAGAGTCTATGCCGACGAGCTTAGCCTTGACCTCAACTAGTAGCTGAGCTGCTTCACGGCTTAACCCTGGGCACTTAGCTATGTATTCGCTCTTCCCGTAGACGTCTTCCCAGCCCGTGTACACGAAGACTGCATCCCCTTCTCGGTAGCCAGCAGACTTCAATGCTCGCTCTAGGGCCTCTCTGGGAACCACGTACTTACCCCACACATCGGCTATGACCGCGTAGCCTGTGAAGAGCTCTAGTGGCAATCTGTCTATGGGTGCTCCCTCAGCCTTGAAGTGTAGAGGGGCGTCCACGTGAGTTGAGGTGTGAGTGGCTAGGTGTTTGACTTCAGCTTTAAACCCGTGTACGTCGTGTTTAGCCCACTCGATTATGGCTACTGATGGGTAAGCTGGGAAGACTTGAGTCTTAGAGTTGATGTCGCGGGTTAGGTCTAGGAGGGTCATGGGGACACCTCTAGAGATGCTGTAGGGGTTGATTTAAAATTTGATGTTTAAGCTCAAGACCCCTCTAGCGAGGATGCTGGGGATACTCGAGGTCCTCCTCTAGATACCCCGCACTTGACCACCTGCTTATCCTTAAACTGCTCCTTCAAGTAGTTGTAGACGTCACCTACAGCCTTACCTCTACCAACTGCGTAGAGGACTCCCTTCTTGACTGATGCACCTAGAGCTCCGAGCTCAACACACCTATTCACTACACGTTTGAGCTCAAGGTCTATGAAGCCCACAGCCTCGGCGAATTCCCTAGCGCTTGACATCAGCACCTCCAGCGTGGGCCTAGAAAGCACGTTGATTAAAGCCCTCCTCCCCTCTCTATCTATAACTTCCCTCCTGTCCTCTATCATCTCCTTGGTGGTCATCGACCTAAGGGCTACAGCCACAACCTCTAGGTCATCTGGGTGAGGTATCCAATCTACAACGCCAACACCTGGAGCCCCCTCTCTAACCCTGACCTCGACCCCTCCATGTACTTGAGCTATCACGTCCCCCAGCCCAGTCATGTGCTCAACCTCAGCGATGTGGGCTACCGCCCCAGCTTGATGGATCGTCATGGAGTTTAGTGCTACGGATAAGGCTAGAGAAGCTCCGAGGCTCATGGCTCCACTG
>QMSN01000213.1 GCA_003650865.1 Thermoprotei archaeon | reverse complement strand
GTAGCTCCACAGGCGACGTGCACTATGGAGCTGAGAGGGAGTTTCAGCACGCACCTTACGGCGAGGGCATACCCATGGGGCTCCACGGCTACATAACAGTTAAGGCTGAGGTCGGCTACAGGATGAGCATGGACATGGCCTACTTCTGCGCTAAGTATGGAGGTCCACTGACAGGCCTCGCCTACGGCATGATACTGCTACTCGACAACTTCAGGCTGTTCACAGGCAACTTGCTCAACAACGTGGTGGTCAACGTCGTGATAGGCGTGGTCATACTAGTGGTGCTAGTGCTGCTCAACCGCTACTTGGAGAAGTGGGCTAGGATGAAGTTTGGCCCCTACACGTAGGAGGTGGGCTTGATGTTGGGGATTGAAACCATAATCCTGACCTTGCTGATGATAGGCATTGGTGGAGTCTTAATATGCACTGGAGTTTTCTTCATGCCAGTGGGTGGAGCGCCAGCAGCCATGAGCACAGCGACTGGAATAGCGACTGGCTGCGAGATGATGGCTACGGGAGCGGGCATAACAGGGCTACTAATGTCGGCAGCTCTTTACGGACAGCCCTCTTACATCATAGCCCTAAACGCTGGAATAAGCTCAGCGATAATGATGTGCGTCACCATGTTCGTGGCTAACCTGGTGGTGGTCTTCGGCAAAGGCGTGCCTCCAGCCCTAGCAACTGTGGATAGAGATCCTGTGACTAAGGAGCCCGTCAAGCCTTACGTCACTCCAGGCACTGTTGGCCACGGAGTTCCAACGGCAAGCTTTGTAAGCGGCTTCATAGGAGCCTTCCTCGGAGGGATAGGTGGCGCCTTGACCTTCATACCGATATTCAGGGTGGCCTTCTACGAGAGCCTCACCCCCTCAGCCTCCATAAACCCAATGGAGATACTAGGTCCTCTAGGCGTTAGAGTAGGTGTTGAGCACGTCCCGCTCTTCGTCCTAGCTGGCATAGGGGCATTAGCCATGTACTTCGTCAACGCCAACATAGCCGCCTACAGCATTAGAGGAGTCATAGAGGGCTGGTGGGACCCCAAGTTCAAGAGGCTCCCCAAGACAGCCCTCACGTGCTTCGTAGCTTCACTAGTGTTTGGAACCCTCGTAGTCCTACTGCTGAACAGCGACTCTTTCATTCAAGTGCTCCACATGATAGGAGGTGGTAGCTGATGAGCGAGAAGAAGGTCACGATAGACCCCAACAAGCTAATGGTAGTCGGCATTGTGTGCGGCTTAGTTGGAGTGTACTTAGGGGTCATCAGAAGCGAGGTTGCAGGCTTAATATCAGGAGTCTTGGCGGTGCCAGTAGTCATATGGGGAGCAGATGCAGTTAGGCGTATAGCTAGCTACGGGCTGGGCACGGGTGTTCCATCGATAGGCAACTTATCCTCCGGCATGGGCGTCCTAGCAGCTCTAGTGGGCTTAGCCTACCAGCCCATACTTGGAGTAGTGTTAGCTGCTCTCGCGGGAGTCATCTATGGGGTCTTCGTAGCCAAATTCAAGATACTTGAGATACCTAGGCTCCCCAGGTACACGACTGAGCTGGCCATGGCCGCGTGCCTCATAATAATGTGCTTGACGAGCAGCGTGATAGGCTACTACAACCCAATGCCTGAGTCTGGCTTCATAGCTCCAGCCGAGAACTTCGAGAACATATTTCAAGCGCTATTCGCCACGGGCTTCATAGCAGCCATCTTCTGGATGACAAGCGTCTCCATACTACACCCATTCAACGCTGGTCTAGGAGTAGGTGAGAGGCAAGGTAGGACTCTGCAGATAGGCATAGTCACAGGCGGCATGGCTCTGACCTTGGCTGGCATAGCTAGAGTCGGGTACTTAGTGATGTTTAGTCCAGAGACCTCTCCAATGGCCTTCCCGCTTGGCTATGCAACCATAGCTGCTGGAGCTATAGTGTGGATCGTCGGCATAGTAGTGCTTGTGAGGACAGCCTCGAGAGAAGCTGCTGCAGCCCTCTGGACTGGTATTCCACCTAAAACTAAGAAGTAGGGGTGTTTGGCTTGTCGACCATAATAATTTCACCCGACCTCGACATAATCCTAGACGCCGAGAACAAGGTTATCGGTGAGGCTAGAAGTGACGTCGCGATCCTCGACATAACGCCACTCGAGAAGAAGGTTGCTGAGCTAGAGCTACTAGCTGAAGAGCTCGTGAACTCCTTAAACCCTAAGACCTCCCCACTGATATCGAGTAGGCCCAGGAGAGAGGGCTTGTACTTCAAGGCTGGCTTCCTCTCCAACATGGTTCTCGGCTTCATCATAGGCCTAGCGCTCTTCAGCCTTGGCATAATAGTCTACATAGTCTTCACACAGCCCGAGCTACTGTCAAGCTTAGTTAACGTGTTTAAGCCACCGGCTTAGGGGGGTGTATGACTTGGCTGAGAAAGTTGAGCCTGCACCTGGATGGCCTATAGCGACTGGCGACTACGTGGTAGGGGACCCCAAGGGCTGCGTAGCAATATGCACGTTGGCGTCTGAGGGGATATACTCAGACCTAGCTAAGATACCTGGCGTC
>QMSN01000212.1 GCA_003650865.1 Thermoprotei archaeon | reverse complement strand
GAAGAACGCTCGTATACTCTCCTCCTCGCTTGGGAACATCTGTGAGAGCTTCTTCACAAGCTCATCTAGGTTGTCGGGCATGTCTATGAGCTCGCCCTTGAAGATGTACCTCACCTTATTCCTCACGAAAAGCTCCTCTCTACTCAATCCAAGCTCCTTCAAGAGGTATGTAATGGGCCCTTTATCCCATAAGCCGCTTACATCCTCCACTCCGCTGTTAAAGACGAAGCCTCCTCTCCTGAAGGAGGTGCAGTAACCTCCGACTTGGTGGTGTTGCTCTAAGACTAGGACTTTGTAGCCTCTCTTCGAGAGCAAGGCGCCGCAAGTCAAGCCTCCTATCCCGGAGCCCACTATAATCACGTCATACTCATCCTCCTCCTTAGGCTCTCCAGCGTCAACCTCGACCTTCCAGTCGTACCTCCTAAACTCTCTAGTTGCGAGGTAGGCTGGAGCCTTGAGGGGGAAGGCTACTGAGAAGATTATGCCGGCGACGACGAGCGTGATCGTGATAGCCTTTGCGTAGGGAAGCTCGAAGAAGAGCATAACCGCGTTTACTAGGAATATGAGGGCCCAGGCTATTGCAATGACGTTGTTAATGAATATGAACATCCTGTCCCTCCAATAGACCTCTGGGTAATCCCTCTTGGAGACTTGGAATGTGAACGGGTTCCTAGCCGCTATGGAGCACGCAGCCATTATGAAGAGCACCATGTAACCCAAGAAGCCGCTCTCCTCCACGAAGAGCTTTAAGTCGAAGGCATACGTGCCGACTAACGCCACGGTGAAGTAGATCAACGACGTCACATCCATGAAGTTCACTCTTCGGCTCTTAACCTCCCAGGCCAAGAGGGCTAGGGAGATAGCGAAGGCCAACACAACCCCTAATGGATTTCTCAATCCACTTAAAACCCAATATACGATCCAAGGTATGAAGGAGATGGCTATGCAAGCCATGCCCAGCACGGGATCCCCCTCAAGACGTGAAGGCTATGAGAGAGTAATATGCTTTCTCTAGCGAAAACTTGAGGCTTTAGATGCTCTTCGTCGAGCCATACGCTCTTAATCGTCAACGTGAATTCACGGAGCAATTGACAGCTTTATATTGCTCTCCAGAGCTTTCTTGAGTGAAAGCTCTTGACTGGTCCTGGAGAGGGTAAGCTTAAGCTTGAGGCTGAGGTCTACGTTAACGGCGAGCCTCTACTTGGAGCAGACGTCTACATACACGTCAAGGGCTACTCTCTCGCTAGGGTTACCCACTTAGACGTCGAGCACGAGGAGCTGAATGGGTTTGTGAAGCCTAAGTCAGGCAGGTTCCTCAAGGTCATGGGCGTCAAGCATGGGCTTAGGGTGGAGGGCAGGCAGTGGGTCTTAGTTGTCAAGTCGAAGGAGCTAGAAGGCCTACTAGGCGTTGGCGAGGAGACTTACGCTTGGGTTGGAGGGAAGTTCGGGGGCATATACATAGGCTTCAAGAAGAAGTACGTCGAGAAGCTCGAGGAGAAAGCTTGGACTCTGTTTGGAGTAAGGCCTAGAGCGGCTCGTGAAAGCCTTTGAAAGCTAATGCCTAGCTGAGCTCAGACCACGTTATGCTGCATGGTGAGCGCGAGAATTTTACAAAGCCTTTAAATACAGCGTCTTTAACATCTAACGTTAAGGTGAGGATGAATTGAATGGTAAGTGGACCATAGCAATCGTCTTAGTAGCCGCCATGGCACTAGCAGCGGCTTCCTCAGCGGCGCTGGTAGTTGCTCAAGAGAAGCCTGACTGGGTCTCTACAGGCAAGTACGCTGAGTACGAGTTCTATCTACAGACAAACATCCCTGGAGCTCCATCAGGCACTTTAGGGACAGCTAGGTGGGAAATAACTGAGGTCTACGACGACTATGCCACTGTATCGTGGCAGGTAAACGTGGATCCTCAGTATCAACAGTTCTTTCCAGGTTACATCCCTCCCGGCGGGTCTGAGACTTGGTATTACACTGATGACGTGGCTGGCTTCATTCTTGGCTCAGACGCTCTTAGTAAGCTTGCTAGTGGGCAACCACCTTCAAGCGTTCCGGGAACTGTGAGCCAGGAGTCTAAGGGTACTAAGGCTGGAACCTTTAACTGCTACAAGGTGTCAGCATCTCAGTCCACCCCTTACGGCACCATCAACTTGAACATGTGGTATGAAAGAGAAACGGGGATACTCGTAGCCATGAGCGCGGATATGGATGTCACGTATCAAGGCCAGACATTTCACATAAGCGCGGGTGCGGAGCTTACTTCAACTAATGCTGCTCAAGCTACTGGCGGTCTCCCCGGTTTAGGCGGCGGAATGATGATGTGGATCATAATAGCAGTCGTCATAGTAGTGGTCGTAGTCGTAGCCTTGCTGGCCTTGACTCGTAGGAGGAGGCCTGCTGTTGCTCCAGCACCAGCTGCTCCACCACCTCCACCTCCACCGCCTCCACCTGGAACCTAAACGTGAAACCCCTTCTTTTCTTGTGGCTTGACTTCATGGATCTTCGGCTCGGCCTTACATTATCGTTTTCTCCTTAAAAAGCGGATTTTC
>QMSN01000211.1 GCA_003650865.1 Thermoprotei archaeon | reverse complement strand
GCGGCGTAATAAGGATTTTCATAAGGAGGGTCAAGTGATGAGTGAAGGCGGGGAGAATATAGTCTTCGTGTTGAACAACAGCAGACCGGACGCCGTGTGCTTCCCCTTCACGTTCTCCATGGCCGCCCTGGGCTCTGGAGTAAAAGTTAAGATCATAGTGCTTGGAGGGGCTGTAGAGGCCTTCATGAAGGGCAACTTCGAGAACATAAAGTTTGGAAGCGCTCCTAAGCCATCTGAGCTTCTGCCGCAAGCGCTTGAGATGGGTCTTGAGATACTCGTGTGTAAAGCCTGCATAGACGCTCTAGGTGTGAGTCCAGACAAGCTTATCGATGGCGTTAAGGTTATAGGGCCCGTGACCTTCATAGAGGAGACTACGACGGCTAGCGCAGTGATATCGCTTTGACTCTGAGAGCTCTCAAGAGTGAGGGATGCAGCTTCACTTTTTTATTAATGAGCTCTTAAAGCTAAGTTAAGCTTATGGGTGTGGGAGTTGAAGATTGGAGTTTTCATATGTGCTTGTGGAGGGAACATAAGCAACGCAGTTGACATAGAGAGAGTTGCAAGAGAGATCTCGAAGCTTGAGGGCGTAGTGGTCGCTAAGACCTACGAGTTCATGTGTTCAAAGCCCGGTCAACAGCTCATTGAGGAGGAGAGCTTGAAGCACGGTGTAGAGGGTGTGGTGATAGCTGCTTGCACTGAGAACATGCATGTAAAGACGTTTAGGGACGTGGCCTCTAGGATAGGCGTAAACCCCTACATGGTTCAGAGAGTTAACTTGAGGGAGCATAACTCATGGACTACTGACGATAGGGAGGGGGCGACCGCCAAGGCCATATCCATGATATCAGCCGCCGTCGAATCGCTTAAGCACATGAAGCCACTTAGCCCTCTTCAAAGCAAGGTTGTCAGGAGAGCTCTAGTTGTAGGTGGAGGAATAGCTGGCATAACAGCTGCACTGGAGCTTGCAAACTCAGGTGTTGAGGTGCACCTCGTTGAGTCTAAGCCCAGCATAGGTGGCCACATGGCCCAGCTGAACAAGACTTTTCCCACTCTTGACTGTGCTCAGTGCATCTTAACTCCAAAGATGGTTGAGGTGGCTAGCCATCCAAACATAGAGCTCTACACGTACTCAGAGGTCAAGGAGGTTCAGGGGTCGCCTGGCAATTACAGCGTCGAGATCCAAGTCAAGCCTAGAGGTGTAGACCCGGAGAAGTGCGTTGGATGCGGCTTATGCGCTGAGAAGTGCCCCACTACAACCCTAGACGAGTTTAATGAGGGGCTCTCGAAGAGGAAGGCTATCTACAAGCCCTTCCCCCAAGCGGTGCCATCAATATACACCATAGACTTCAGCGTCTGTAAGAGGTGTGGGCTATGCGCTAAGGTGTGTCCGAGGGATGCCATAAACCTAGACGACAAGGGTTCAACTGTAAAGCTAGACGTAGGGGCGATAGTGCTGGCAACGGGCTTCGACCTCCTAGACCTGTCGAGGTATGAGGAGTGGGGTTACGGGAGATACAAAGACGTGATAACGTCTCTACAGCTTGAGAGGCTCATATCGCCTACAGGGCCCACAGGAGGAGCCCTCTTAAGGCCAAGCGATGGAGGGCCCGTCAACAGGATAGTGTTCGTGCTCTGCGCAGGCTCGAGGGACACGAGCGGTAGAGGGGTGCCCTACTGTAGCAAGGTCTGCTGTATGTACTCCATGAAGAACGCCATACTAATCAAGGAACTCATGCCAAGCATAGACATATGGGTATTTTACATAGACGTCAGAGCTGCTGGTAAGGGATACGAGGAGTTCTATGAGAAGGGCAGAAAGGAGGGCGTCAACTTTGTGAGGGGCAAGGTCGGCGAGGTTCAGCTTAACCCCACTACTGAGAGGCTCCTCGTGAGGGCTGAAGACACCCTCTTGGGGAGGCCCATAGAGCTCGAGACAGACCTCGTAGTGCTGTGCCCATCAATAGTCCCCAGCAAGTCGAGTAGGGAGCTCATGGAGAAACTTAAACTACCACTATCAGAGGACGGCTTCGTCCAAGAGAAGCATCCCAAGATCGACCCTGTCGCCACACTAGTGGAGGGAGTCTATGTCTGCGGCTGCGCCTCAAGCCCTAAGGATATAAGGGAAAGCGTTACTGAAGCTCAAGCTGCAGCTAAGAGAGCTCTAGAGCTACTAGCCTCTGACTACTTGAGGATTGAGCCTGAGAAGGCCTTGATAGACGAGTCCAAGTGCGATGGGTGTGGCTTATGCGTTGAAGCATGCCCCTACAGAGCTATAGCAATGAGGGGTGGGCGTCCAGCTGTGGACTTCGTAACCTGTACAGGCTGTGGAGCTTGCATACCCGCTTGTCCTAGAGGGGCGATGGAGCTCATGCACTTCTCCAGGACTAGGCTTAAAGCACTAATTGACGGTGCTGTGAGGTCCACACACTTTAAGCCCCTCATACTGGCCTTTGTAGAGGGCAAGATAGCCTATTCAGCCATGGATCAAGTGGGCCTCAACAGGCTTAAGTATCCATTCAACGTCGTCCCGATATACGTGCCCTCAACAGCCTACTT
>QMSN01000210.1 GCA_003650865.1 Thermoprotei archaeon | reverse complement strand
TACCCCAAGATATCTTAGCCGTCACTATCTTCTCCGATGAGAAGAACCTAGCCGCGACGTATAGGACGGCTACCATGAAGAGCGCGTTGTATATTATCCCCACGACCGCTATGAAGTAGTCACCGAATACTATTGACTTCGCCGCTATCATGGGGTGGGAAAACGGTATGGCGTATAGCACTATCTGCACACCTAAAGGTAGTGTTGATATGTCTGAGAACATGAGTATGAACGCTGGTACGAACACTGGAATGTAGAGGATGCCGAGCAGGGAGTGGGCGCTCCTAACATCTTGAGTGTAAGCTCCAAGCAAGACCGCTATGGCGAGAGCTGACATCAACGAGAAGAAGAGCGAGACTGCGAGTAGCATGTAACCCTCTAGAGGCACGCCTATGGAGGCCTGAGGCATCCCCTCCGTCCAGAAGCTTGAGGAGGCTGTGTTCATGTAATACATGAACCCAACCATATACGCAGCGACGCCCGCTATTGCGACTATAGCCGAGCCAGCCAGCTTACCCCAAAGTATGGTCACTCTCTTAACGGGCAACGTCAGGAGGGTCTCGAGGGTCTTCTCCTCCTTCTCCATAGCCACTGAGGTCACAGCAAGTTGAGCAGCTAGCATTATTAGGAGCATCACAACTATGGGCATCATGTAGGACTGGCTCATGGCTGCACTCATGAAGGTTTGAGGAGGCATGTCCGTAACGTTCCCCTTAACCACAGTCCTCGCGACTTCAAGTATGGGGTTGAGTATTGTGGAGGCGTTTGCGTGAGGCATGTTCCTCTCTATTATGCTTATGGTGATGTTCCTCTCGAAAGACCTAACCAGCGAGTTAACGAACTCAAGGGCTGAGGTTTCAGCCATGCTCAGGCTCCTGATAAACGCGTAGACCTCTATAACCCCTGGCGTGCCTGAGGTTATGTTGCTCTCAAAGCCCCTAGGAATCCTGATGGCTACCCTCGCTCCAGAACCCCATGAGGATCTAAGCCACTCATCCACATCGCTAGTGTTGCTCTCACTCAAAACTACGTTAGGCGCGCTCCTCAAGGTCTCTAGGAGTACGCGTGATAGCTCGCTCTTATCTTCGTCTAGCACGGACACCTTTAAGCTCATGAGCTCCTTCTCAGCTGACTCTGAGGCTAACGAGAAGGCGTAGCCCATGAGGGGGAACATGAGTAAGGGCACTAGGATGATGCCTATGAGTATTCTGGGATCTCTTATAAGCTCCTTGACCTCCTTCGTCACAATTATCTTCAAGTACCTACTCAAAGCCAGCCACCTTCGCGAAGGCTTCCTCCAAGTTCTCAGCCTCGTAGGCCTCCTTGAGCTTCTTCGGAGTGCCTTCAGCTATTATCCTGCCGTTGTTTATGAAAGCCACTCTATCGCAGAGGTACTCAACCTCAAGCATGTTGTGGCTTGAAAGTATCACGGTGACCCCGTAGCTCTTCACGAAGTCCCTTATGACCCTCCTAATGTGGTATGCGTGCACCACATCTAGCCCGCTTGTGGGCTCGTCGAGTATGGCTAGCTTAGGCTTAACCATGAGGGTTCTAGCGAGTAGGAGCCTCCTCTTCATGCCCTTGCTGTAAGTCGCAGCTCTATCCCTCAGCCTACCGCTTAAACCAGAGATCTTAACGGCCTCCTGAACCATAGATTTCTTCTCCTCCTCGCTCTTAGCGTAGAAGCTGGCCATGAACTCCAAGTACTCAAGCCCAGTAAGCCTAGGGTATACACCTGCCTCCTCAGGGAGGTAGCTTATGAGCCTCCTAACTTCGTCAGCTTGCTTCACGACGTCAAGGCCGAAGACCTCAACTCTACCGCTTGAAGGTGTAAGGAGTGTGGCTATAATCCTAAGCGTCGTGGTCTTGCCAACGCCGTTGGGCCCTATGAGGCCAAATACCTCTCCCTCCTCCACATCGAAGCTCAAGCCTTTGAGCACCCTTCTCTCACCGAAGTACTTGACCACATCTACTGCTCTGACAGCCTTCATCCCCATCTGAGGAAGAGAACTACATCTCTATAAATAAAAACTTTCTTGTAAGCCTTTGAGTTTTAACATGGTAGCCGTCTTGGCGTGAACCGCGAAGACCTGACAAGCTTAATTGACTTAGAGTGCGTAAAAAGGCTGAAGGATGTGTTGCGTCACTATGATCGCCTAACTCTTGGACTCCATTACTTTAGGACGCGTAGATTAGCTGCACTTAATAGCTTATACAAGCCCTTTAGGGTGGAGTAGAGTTGACGCATAGCTTTGAGCTGTTTAAAGCCAAAAGGTATGATAAGTGGTTTGAGGAACACGTCAACCTCTACTTAACGGAGCTACGCGTTCTAAAGTCCATGAACCCTCAGAAGCCAGCTCTCGAGGTTGGTGTAGGTACAGGCAGGTTTGCATCACTATTAGGCGTGGAGTTCGGCGTAGATCCCTCACTAAGCATGTTGCAAGAGGCTAAGAGGAGAGGCGTTATGGTTGTTAGAGGTGTTGGCGAGTCCCTTCCATTTAGAGATGGAGCATTTAGAGAAGTGCTCTTAGTTGTGACCATATGCTTCCTAGAGCGCCCAAAGCGAGTATACGAGGAGGTGC
>QMSN01000209.1 GCA_003650865.1 Thermoprotei archaeon | reverse complement strand
GAGGGCAAGGGCTTCGAGGAGGCGCTTAGAGTAGTCGAGCACGTCTACGATGGAGCTGCGACCGACGAGGCTTGTAGCGAGTTTAGAGCTATGCTTAGAGACCTCATACTCGCTCTCAAGAGGGCTATAGGCGAGGGATGTTGAAGAGCTCAGCCATGATTGTAGAGCCCACGTAGCTTAAGCTCAACTCTTAATCATCAGAGCTCCTGCTGGACAAGCCTCAATGCACATGCAACACTTGACGCATCTCTCCTGATCCACCACCAGCTTGCCTTCAAGGAGACCTAAAGCACCCCTTGGACACGTAGATACACACCTCCAACACTTGAGGCATAAGTCCTCTCTCCAAAGCAGCTTCGGCTGCCTCCAAGACCTCAAGAAGGGGCTTGCCAACCAAGCGAGCTTGCTTACAGCCCTCACAAGCTTCTGGTACTTACCCTCAATAGGCACGAGCCTAAGCCCCTGCAGGTCTAGTAGGTCTGAGCCTAAGTGCACCTCTATGCGTTTAAGGTCTGCTTCACCGAGACCCTCCTTATGAGCTAGCCATATGTGTCCCACACCTCTAGGGTCAAGCCCCATCAGGTGGGTTAAGGTGGAGTCTACAGCTACGGGGTCTAAGCCAGCGACCACAACTCCTACGTCTATGGGCTCACCTGACGTGGGGCCACCTCTCAAAGCCCTTAAGCCGCTCACAACGCTCAGCTTGGGCTTAAACAGCCTGTTCAAGTCGACTATGGAGGCGTCTAGCCCCATGACGTGGGACTTCAACTTCTCCTTTCCAATCATGATGCCCTTCATGTTCTTCAAGCTCAAAGTGACCTTCGTCAAGTGGTGTGCCTTCAAGGCTGGTACGGATATTATGCAACTGCTCTCCAGCGCCACCTTAGCCACCTTAACCTTGGCCTTCAAGGCCTTAGCCCTAGGTATCGATACGTAGACTCCCTCCTGGTAATCGAAGGGTATGAGCTCTATGGAGTGCTTCTCGCAGAGTTCTTTGAACCTGGACTTCAATAAGGCCTCTCCAGCATCGAAGGAGGCTATGGGGCTCTCACCCACAATAGGAGTTGCCCCAGCCTCTCTAACCCTAAGAGCCACTGCAACAGCAACTCTAGGGTCAGCTACGACACCAGTGCTAGGATGCTTAGGAGCGCACACGTTAGGCTTTATCAGGACGGTGTCTCCAGGCTTCACTATGGACTCTAAGCTGCAGACAGCCTCAATGGCCTTCTCCACGGACTTAAATACGTCCTCAACCCTCACTATGGAGACCGAGCTCGACAAGGGGCTCAACGATACTCAGTCACACCTAAAATTTTAGGTTGCCGCGAGCTGGCAAGCCACCGAGGTCTAAGGCTTAAACCTCCTCAAGATCTCCACGAAGCCGTCGGGGTCCTCGGGGCTTATGATGTACTTAACCCCTCCCCTACTCTCTATGAGCACTAAGCTTCTCCGATTCGTCACGTACATCCAGACCCTCCCCAACTCGCTCAGCCAGAATAGCCCGAAGTAGCCGTATAGGCCTCCACTAGCTCGAAGCCTTATCCCCCTCCAAGTCCACGAAACCCTCTCAACCCTCTTGATCTCAGCGTGAGGTATCAGGAAGCTCCTGAGAACCCTCTTAACCACCACTCCTTGAGGAGTCACGTAGAAGCCTTTAGGGGAGAACAGGAATGGAACGACCATGATGGATATGACGACGACGTACACTACCACCAAGGCTATGGAGGAAGCTGGTTTAGGCTCTGTAACAGCTAGCCACGACATGAACGCTAAGAGAGCAGCTAGGCCAACTATGGTTCCCACGGTTATCGCCTTGGTAAGCCCGTCATACACCGCCTTAGACTTGTACAGCGGAGGTAGGCTCACGGAGGAGGGTAGCGATGCAGGGGGTATCCTACATATACTTAAGAAGACCACTTAAACCGCCTCCTTAAGCCTAGAGAAAAGCTCGTCGGCTAGCTTCGAGGGCTCCATGTCCTCGGCACCCTCAACCCTAATACCCCTCTCCTCCATCTCCCCTAGGAGTATCCTCTTGCAGTCCTCCCTTAGGGGACATGAGGAGCAGTCTGCCTCGTGCTTAAACCATATCTGAAGGCCGTTCTTGACCGAGAGAGTGATGTAAACTTCGCTCTTAAGCCAAGGGCTCCAGCCTACGAGAAAGCCCCTCTTAGCGTCAACACTCCTAATCTCTATCTTACTAGCCTTAGCAGCTGACACCAGGATGCGGTAGACCTTAGCCTCAGCTGCCTGAATACCCTTATGAACGGCTTGCCTCGAAACCCCTAGCTTTAAAGCTATTTCGCTTAAGCTCAAGCCTTCACTCCAGAGCTTTAAGAGTTGAAGCTGCTTAGGGGTTAAGGGCATCACGTCAACCACAGTAAACCTCTGTAAGTTGACAAATATAAACTTAACCCAAAATCCTGTACTTAACGCCTAGGCTCTTACAAACCTCGCGTGCAGTTGCCTCAAGCCTACTGTAATATCCAGCTAAGCTTGGCTTCTCGAAGAGCTCACGATACCTCTCCTTTAAGTGTGGGTAGTGCCTCTCAATGGTCCTTAAGTAGAGCTCTCTACCTTCACCGTG
>QMSN01000208.1 GCA_003650865.1 Thermoprotei archaeon | reverse complement strand
CTCTCATTGAAGCATAACGCCTTCTTCTTGGCTAGGGGGATCAACGTCCCAACAGCTCTTGAGGGCGCTCTAAAGCTGAAGGAGATAAGCTACATACACGCTGAGGGTTATCCAGCAGGAGAGTCGAAACATGGACCCATAGCCCTCATTGAAGAGGAGTATCCATGCGTCTTCACGTGCCCCCGAGATCAGACCTACGAAAGGATCATAGGGAACATCATGGAGATGAAGGCTCGAGGAGCTCTAATAATAACCTCTATCGAGGAGGGGGACAAGGAGGTCAAGGAGATATCTGACGCTTACTTCACAATTCCGGAAATATCTTCTAAGCTCCTCACACCAATACTCCACGTGGTTCCTCTTCAGCTACTGGCCTACTACACTGCTGTCATGAAGGGGCTCGACCCCGATAAGCCGAGGAACTTAGCTAAGTCCGTCACAGTCCTTTAGCACGCCTTAGATCTATTGTGTCGAAGACGTCGGGTCCAGTGCTTATAATAGTCACTGGTACTCCAAGTCTCTCCTCAACCTCGTCGACAAACTTCTTGGCATCTGATGGTAGGTCCTCAAACCTCGTGACATGTGATGCCTTGGGGAATAGCGTGTCAAGCCTTGTGAGAGCCACCTGCGTTGCGCTGTTAGCAATCACAGCCCTCTTGGCCATCTCAAAGTTAAATGGGGCAACTCTACGCCTCCTCCTAGTGACAGTAGCTATCTCGACTAGTCCAAGCTTCTCAGCCTCAGTCTCAGAGATTTCACCTGGGAGCGGCCCTGCCCCGACTCTAGTCACGTAAGACTTAAAGACCACTATAACTTCATCGACGTATTTAGGCCCTATACCAACCTCACTACACACAGCTGAAGCCGTTGTGTCCCTGCTTGTGACGTAGGGGTAAGTTCCATGATAAAGCGATAGGTAATAGCCTTGAGTTCCCTCAAGCAGAACATTACCTCCGCCGCTTAAGGCCTCGTGGACTATCATTACGACATCATCCAAGTACTGCTTCAGCTCCTCGACATCTCTAGCTAGTCGCGCTCTTCTCCTAACCCTGTCTTCTATAGCTGATCCTACTCCTTGCCCTGTAGACCCTATCTTACCCATCAAGTAGCTGTTAGCTCTCTCCCTCTCAATGTGCCCTTTCTCTATTATAGATGCTTGAAAATCCACCTTAACGCGATCATGCGTCCCAGTAAGCTCAACCTCGCTTAATAGCACCTCTACATTGACGTTGGCTCCTGCGGCTATGCACAGCTTGGCTTTGGGATTTACAAAGCTGCATGGTATCATCCGCAACCTGTACTCCTTGCCGTTATAGACCACAGTGTGTCCAGCATTGACGGATCCTGTTCTAACAGCAACAGCCACATCATCCTTTATGGAGAGGTAGCCAGCCACCTTACCCTCTAGGGGGCTCTAGGCCTTTCCCTCATCTCCGAAGAAACCGCCAACTATGACGGAGAGAGTCATAGCCTGTCACCTTCCAGTATTTGCTCTACAACCTTTTAAGATGTCTCTGATTAGATATAGTGGGGTATATATGGTTAAGCTCAGGTCGAAGGTGTACATCATATCTGAGAAAATATGCAGAGAGGTTTTAGGGTTAAGGCCGGGTGAAAAGGTTCTTATAATAAGTAATGAAGGTAGGGATCAATTAACAATAGCTCACTCGTTATATCGCGCTTGCGCTGTCTTAGGAGGCGTTCCCGTACTCATGGTTCAGCCCGTCAAGGACATGTTAGACTTCGCTGAGGACTCCGTCATATACGCTTTGAGGTCTAAACCTGACGTCATAGTATCTATAAGCAAGAAGAAGTTGGGCAAAGACAGGTTCGCCATGGCTGAGCCTCTGAGGACACCTGATGGCAGGTTATTCGACCATATATTCGATTATTTGTATGGCGGATTGAAATGCAGCAGAGCTTTCTGGTCCCCCGGCATAACACTGGAGACCTATGAGAGGGCGGCTAACGTGGACTACGACTACATCAGGAGAGTGGCTTCATGGCTCTACGCTAAGCTAACCTCAGCGAGTAAGCTCACGATAACTACGCCTCGTGGAGGCCTCTTCAAGGCGGAGATAAAGGGTAGGAGAGTCTTTAAAGACGATGGGGATATAAGGAGACGTGGCAGCTTTGGCAATATACCATGCGGCGAGGTCTTTACATCACCTGTTACAGGTTTATGTGAGGGCGTCCTAGTCTTTGACGGAAGCATAAGCATCAATGGTAGGACGATACTACTATCAAGCCCGATTACTGTTGAGGTCGAGAGCGGATATGTGAGGGAAGTAAGAGGAGGGCCTGAAGCCGACCTCCTTCGGAAAGCCATTATGAAGGCGAGGGATAAAGCTCGCAAGCTCATGCGCTCAAGGTGCATAGATAGAAGCTTAGCATTGAAGTACGCAACTAACGCTCGAGCCATAGGCGAGATAGGCTTTGGCATAAACCCTAAGGCTAAGGTTGTAGGTGTCCTCATAGAGGACGAAAAGGCTTGGGGCACTGTACATGTGGCTATAGGGAGCAATTATGAAGGGGATGCTCCAGCTCTCAACCACTTCGACTGTGTGATGACCAAGCCCACAGTTGAAGT
>QMSN01000207.1 GCA_003650865.1 Thermoprotei archaeon | reverse complement strand
GTCGTGTTTGTGGAGAAGGCTGGTTGCAATGACGTGGGTGTCTACCATAACATGATGGGGGTCGACGTCTCCAGGCATCACGCTAAGGCTGAGGCCATACTGCACGAGGCCAAGCGTAGAGGTGTAGGAGTCTTTGCAATCGGCGATGGGGGTAATGAGGTCGGAATGGGCTTGATAAGGAGGGCTGTTGAGCTCTACGTGCCAAGAGCTAAGAGATGTGGATGTCCATGTGGCAGGGGCATAGCCTCATGCTCGAAGGCCGACTTGGTATTGGTGGCCTCCACGTCGAACATAGGGTGTTACGCCCTCGCAGCAGCGATATCAGCCAGAGCTGGCGTCAAGCTCGTGCACAGCGCCGAGGATGAGTTTAGGTTGATCAAAGCTGCTCTAGAAGCTGGTGCGGTAGATGGCATGACTGGTAGGAGGGAGATGAGGGTTGACGGAGTCCCGGTGAAAGTCACAGCCTCCATAGTCGAGGTCCTAGCCCACATGACCTCGAGCTACCTCGACAAGACTAGAGCCACAGGCTCTAAGCCTAGCGACTTGTAGACCGAGGAGACTAACCTCAAGCACTCTTCTAAACCTCTACAATTGAGGCGGGCTAAGTGGGACTTACACCTACAGTCGCTGCATCCAAACCTCTTAACGAAGCCTCCCTTGGCTAAGTTAAGAGCAACTACGCACTCGTATTCCTTAGATGCCTTGGACGCTACAACCCCGACCGCCAAGGCCCTTGGGTGTGAGAGGAGGAAGTCTATGTGCCATTTCAACCTCTTAGCCCTAGAGATGTGTCTAGAGACCCTTCCACGGACGCTTAAGGCGCCCTTTCCAAGGCCGGATCCTGTGTAAGCGTAGTAGCCCCTCTCGAGGTGAATGATGCCTAAGCTGCCCACCTCAACGTCTAAGTCCTCAGCCACCTCAACAACTATCGTGTAGACGCCGTTCTCGGGTAGTGCCTTTAGCGGAGGCTCATCAAGCCTGTCGACATCATTCCGAGAGTCAGAACCCGGGTTACAAGTCATTGCCTCCAAGAGAGTTGTCAACCGGCTTAAATTAACGTTATCGGTTGAGGCCGATGACAACCGATATATACCTCTTGGAGTAGGCTCTCTAGGGGCTGTGATCGAGGGATCAAAGCGCGGAGCATGTGAAGAGGCCACTACACGGTGAGCCCCTCGGAAACCTTTAAGTTAATGTGAGCTGTCGGTTAAGTGAGAGAAGCATGTTGGTTGTAGAGTGCTTAACTCCTAGAGCGCTATGGAGGTTTAGCCATGCCTAAGAGCAAGTCGGCTGAGAAGAAGGACAAGCCATCTGAGAAGTACGTAATCATACACTCCGACAGAGGCAGCATCAAGAGAGTATTTGAGATCGAGGGCTCTCTAGCTGAAGCAGTCAAGAAGGCAGCTCTAGAAGCCCTACAGCTGTGGAACCCTGAATCCTCAGACTTCGTGGTTATGAGGGACAACTACACTAAGACCTTGAAGCTCCCCCTAACCAAGGAGGAATACGAGTTCTACTCTAGATTTGAGCTTAGGAGGAGCTCTAAGCAGGCTGAGGTCCTCATACCGATATTCATAGCCTCCTTCAACAACGAGTGGAGGGAAACAGACTACTACGACAACGAGATCTTCATAATAGCTCCTAGGCTCTCAGACGAGGACATAGAGGAGCTTAAGAGGAGAGCCATGTCGGCGACTTCAGAGGAGCAGCTGGAGGAGTCCATAGAGGACTTGGGCGGGCTTGAAGAGGACCTGGAGGAAGTTGAGGAGTAGTTGCTGTAGTAGAGTTTAGAGCGTTTGAGCTCCTTCTTAGCTCAGGCTAGCTGAAGAAGGAGGTTATGCTTCTATTGCCCAGTATCTCGTCGAAGTCTATGCCGAGCGCTGTGAGCACTTGTTCAAACGTTGTCCTCAGGTGATCCACGTACTTGTTGACGTCAACTTCGTCTATCCTAGCTAGCTGTATAGGTTTAACTCCTGGGCTTCCCTTGACCTTGACGAACCTTATTATGGAGCCTACGTCGATGTCCTTCTTGTAGGCCATTAGGAGCTTGGCGGCCTTGACGTGTTGAGATAGCACAGCGTAATGTGATGGGTGCTTTGAGAGCATCATAGCGAAGGCGAGTTCGTCCAAGCTGTACCTCTTGTTCCTCAACCTCTCATAGACGTCTCTCGCAAGCTCCCTTATCTTGTGCTTAGCCCTCTCGAAGTCCTCTGGAGTGTGGACTTGACCGAGTATCTTGACGAAGTCCAGGAAGGCCTTCTTGAGGAAGTCGGGTGTATTCCTCTTCTTGCCGAGGAGGCCCTTAATGTCCACGTCGCCATTAGTTAAAACGCCCACGTAGTTCTTCTTAAGCCCCGAGAACGTCACGAACCTGTACGTCTTGTCGTAGTCCAAGTCGACCTTGAGCTCTTGCTCAGCCCACTCAACGAGCTCCTCGATCTTCTTCTGATCTGGGTTGTATATGAATATGCTATCGGTGTCCCCATAGATCACCTGCAACCCTAGGCTCTGAGCTTTCTCTATGGTCTTGGTGATCACGTACCTACCTATGGCAGTAGTGCTCTCAGCCACTGGCGGGCAGTAGAGGGAGAAGTT
>QMSN01000206.1 GCA_003650865.1 Thermoprotei archaeon | reverse complement strand
CTTCCACCAGTAGGTCGCTACTAGTGATGGTACAAATGCTGATGCCAAGAGCTCCCAACCCCATAGTATTGGCGTCACAAGTAGCATGGGCGGTCTAAGGGCTAGAGCTACGCATACCACGCCGAGTATGGCTGTGGTCAAGCGCATGAGACCGACGTTAGTACCTCCACGTCTCTTCAACATCTTCGAGTAAAGGTCGTGGACTATTACTGTGCTCGCAAATAGCACTAAGGCGCTTAATGTGGATATCGCAGCACATAAGCCGCCAGCGAGCAATAGACCTGTTATTTCATTGGGGCACAGCTGCTTTGACATCATGAACAGCACGTAGTCGGCTTTTGACTCCTCAATGCCAGCTACTGAAGCCCAATAGGATCCGACGAACGCGCACCCCATGGCGCATGAGTAGACAAGCCCTATAAAAAGGGTCATCCAAGACACAGCACCTCGCACCTCATTACTTGAGCGACCCCTAGCAGCTATAGAGAAGACATGTGGCCCAGCGAGTGCACCAAGACCGACGAGCGCCGTACTAAGGTAGTACTTAGCTGTTCTCTCAACTTCAAAGAAGCCCATTTCTCTCATGAATGGTGTGAGCTCAGCATAGCCCGTAATGGGATTCCACCACTGCGTTAAGCCAAGGCTTCTCATTATGTACAACAGTGGGATGAGAATGCCAGCAAGCATTATGGCTCCTTGAATAAATTGATTATAAGCAACTCCATACATACCTCCTATGACGGTGTATGTTGTAAGCACTGCACCTCCAATAATCACGGCAACATCATAAGGTACTTGAAGCATAAACTCTAACGTAACGCCTAAAGCCTTCATTTGACCTATGAAGAAGACCAAGCAAAACCACAAAGTGACTATACAGGAGAGTGCTGCTGCCTCCCTTCCATAGCAGTCGTGGAACAAATCTATTAAGGTGTAATAACCCGATCGCCTGATGTACGGTGCTAGTAAGAATAGGAAGACGGCGATTGAAATAGCGAATTCGTACAGAATCCCCATAAATGGAAACTTTATGACGTAAACAGCCCCCGTCATGCCCAGAAATAAGAACTCGGAGAGGTAACATGACATGCCGGCTAAGCCATTAACGAGGCCGCTTATGCTTCGATCAGCTAAAAAGTAGCTCGCATAGCTCTCCTTCAACTTACGCTTAAGAACTACGCTTATCGCGATGAATGCTACGGATATTATGGAAACATAAAGGAGAGATATCGTGGTTAAATTCATTCTCTCTCCCTCTCGATTTCCGCTTCAACTCTATTCATGATCTTCGTGTAGGTGAAGCAGAGTAGAGGAGCGACTAAGAGCATGGCGATTATGTAGTAGATGTAGTGGAATGGCAGGCCTAAAACCTCAAAATCGGTGGATTGAGGCCAGATAGCTGCTACTGGTATCATTAATAATAACGCCATAAATGTAAACGCGATAGTTGCAATTAGCTCCTTGACGTAAGCGCTTCTCAACTTAGACTTCATAGCCTCCCTCCCTCAGCATCTTCTTGGCATCCTTAACGTCGAAGCCACGCCAAGCTCCAAGGACGAAGTCCTTCTCTCTTGGTATAGCGCCATAATCTACAACGAGGGTGTTAGCTCCAGCTTTGCACGCTAGTTTCGAAGGTGGATGGACGCATACAGCCTCCACCCCTTCGTGCATTGGTAGAGTCGCTATAATCGACGCAGCTACGACCTTTGCTAAGTCAAATTCACTTATTCGACCGTAACGAGCGAGAGGAGTGCCTGGTACGGGGTTTCTAGCCATAGCGCCTATGAGAGATGGCCTTAATTTCCTCATGAGATCTATTGCTTGAGCTATCTCGAGATTGGTGTGCTCAGGCCCTATTGGCTCCACTAGATAATAGAGCTTGAGGCCCGCTTCTCTAATGGCCTTAATAGTCCTCAACCTAATCTCAGGCTTTATGCTTGTATCTATTCCCTCGCGAAGCCTAACCGTGTGATATAAGCCTTCGAAACCAGCCTCCTTCATTTTCTTAAGCCAGTTTATACTCACCTCACCAGTATTGGCTACTAACCTTACATCTCTCGGCTTTATGCTGTTGATGTCATAACCCAGCTCTACGAGCTTAGCAGGACTATAAAACTCCGTAGTTCTAAGGACTACGTAATGAGCTCCTTTCTCGATGAAGCTTCTCGCGAGCTTAAGCACATCGGGTTTAGGCATCTCATAGACTTTCTCTACGAGGCCCCACCACTCGCTAAGTGAACAGAAATTACACTTTACCTTACAAGGCCTATAGTCTAACCCTATGGCGCACCATATCCTACCACGCTGATGCAATAACTTATCAGCTAAGAATCTTGAGACCTCGAAGAGCTCACGAGCTTCTTCAGACGCCTCCTTAACATCAAGCAATGAGCTTATCTCATCTACTGAAAGGACTCCTCCCTTCTCAGCCTTCCTCAATATATGAGAGACTTCCAATTAAAAACACCAGAGAAGAGTCTTCTAAAGTGATTTTAAACACTGTGTTTAATTTATCTAAACACTTTTGATGCGAAACTCTGCTTCGTCTTCTACGCTGACGTCCACAACCATTAATGGCTTGGAGGGAGTTTAGCTCT
>QMSN01000205.1 GCA_003650865.1 Thermoprotei archaeon | reverse complement strand
TGAACCCATGAGTCATGCTCTCTTATGTTGACCATCTCTAAGAGATATGGTTTAACCCTGCTCCTTCGGCAGCGCTTCTAAAAGTTTGAAGGTGCATGAGTGGTGGGCATGAAGCTACAACAACTCTATTGGAGTTAAACTCCTTTACAACATTCTTAATCATGTCTAAATAGGCTTTGCTACATAGATGCTCGTAGTCCAATGCTGTTACAACACCTTCAAGTCTCGATACTTCGGCTCTAGCTCTCTCCACATCAATGACTTGACTTACATTGCCGCCACAATGACATATGAAAACCCCAATTCTAACGTCTTCGCCCAGCGGTATCCACATCACTTTAAACTAAGCTAGAATTAAGCCTTACCCTCATTCTTTAACTTGAAGGGGGAAGCTCTAGAACAATGGCTCCATAGGGATTTCACCATTAAGAATCACTGTGAGTGGTGCTCTAATGATATGGGGGCTATGATTGGTTGACCCAAAGCTGCTAGACCTGGAATCCTAAGCGAGATATTAGCAGGAGAACTGGAACTAGTAGTCGAGACTTCGCCAAAGGATGCTAGAAATTCGAATGGAAACTAGAAAAACAAGAACATGCGAAGACCATAAACAACACAATGTCACTCTCAACCTAAAAGACTGTAAGCGGAGAACGGTACAAGATAGGTGAAGGAGAATTGTTCGAAGATCTCTCAAAGAATGGGGAGATACCTCTTTATCTCGTATTCGGTGACTTGAGCTCTATAAGCCTCCCATTCAGCTCTCTTATTTCTAATAAAGCTGTAGAACACGTGGTCCCCCAAACACTCTCGAACAAGCTCGCTTTTCTCCATGAGGTCGATGGCCTCCTCCAAGCTTCTTGGAAGAGTCCCTATACCCATTCTCCTTCTTTCCTCCTCTGACAAGCGATAAACATCGACCTCCACGGGCTCAGGAGGCTCCAGCTTCTCTTCAATTCCCTTAAGCCCCGCAGCGAGCATTACAGCAAAGGCCAAATAGGGGTTACATGCCGGGTCGGGAGAGCGAAACTCTACTCGAACAGACTTCTCCTTTCCAGGTTTATACTCTGGAACACGGACTAGAGCTGAACGATTTCTCGTCCCCCAAGATATATAGGCTGGTGCCTCATACCCCGGAACTAGTCTCTTATAGGAATTCACCCATTGACAGGTAATCGCGGTTATCTCAGGAGAGTACTTGAGAAGACCAGCGATGTAGTGCTTCGCGATATCGGAGAGGTGATAGGGGTCATCGGGATCAAAGAAGACATTCTGATCTCCTCTAAAGAGAGATTGATGTACATGCATTCCACTTCCATTAATTCCATACACAGGCTTGGGCATGAAGGTCGCGTGAACTCCATGCTTTAAAGCTATCTTCTTTATCACAACCTTACAAGTCATAACGTTATCCCCCATTGTGAGGGCATCGGCATATTTCATGTCGACTTCGTGCTGACTATAAGCCACCTCGTGATGCGTATACTCCACCTCTATCCCAAGCTCCTTAAGAGCCAAAGCAGTCTCCTGCCGCAAAGCTGTGGCGAGATCTAAAGGCGTCATATCGAAGTATCCTCCTCGATCCAAGAACTCCGTTCTCTCAGAGCTCTTGAAGTAGAAGTATTCAAGCTCAGGTCCAACATAGAAAGTAAAACCCATTTTAGCAGCCTTCTCCAAATTGCGTTTAAGGACATATCTCGGATCTCCTTCAAAAGGAGCCCTACCCGGCTTGAGAACATCGCAGAACATCCTAGCCACTTTATAATCTCCATACCTCCAAGGGAGAATGGCGAAGGTCGTAGGATCCGGCATGGCAATCATATCGCTCTCCTCAATTCGCACAAAACCCTCAATAGAGGAACCGTCGAACCCCGCCCCATAATCCATCACGTTCTCCAATTCATCAGCAGTAACAGTAACAGTCTTAAGAAAACCAAGAATATCAGTAAACCAAAGCTCTACGAACTTCACATTCTGCTCCCTCACAGCTACAAGAACACGCTCCTTCGCCTCATCCCTCACCTTAACGCTCACACCCGACACCCCACGCCTACTAAGCCAACCTAGAACAAAAAGAGCTTTCGATATCCAAAACCAACTTCTCTTCAAGCCCTACTCAAACCTACACAAAACAAACTGGCTTTCAGACAACACCCCCTCCCCCTCCAACTCCATATAAGGACTATCATCTCCACCGAAATCTTAAATTCAATAAATCTCTAAATTCAGCTGCCTAAAAAACGAGACTTAAACCAATGATCAAAGGAGCGATAAAAAGCAGCAAAAGAACTCGCAGGACCTCCGGCCTCAATAATCCTCATCAAGTCCACTCTTCGAACAACTCCAACGTCATCTCTAGAAGCAAGCACCTCAACAACTTACCATAAAGTGTTCTCGCGTAACCGGATGATACTTTAGAGGCACTGGCTAATGGCTGGAACATTGAAGAGATTGCTAGGGTCCCTGTAGAGGCCGTCTATGAGGCACCGAGTTATGCATCTGAGGCCTTAAAGAAGGTTGAGGTAATTGCCGTCGAAACCACTATGACGAGAGTATACCATGGCTCTTGTAGGACTTCTTAGAAACAAGGGATTAGAC
>QMSN01000204.1 GCA_003650865.1 Thermoprotei archaeon | reverse complement strand
TAGCTGGCACCCACGCAGCGGGGCTCATAGAGGTCTTCGGAACCTCTAGTAAACCACTAAACCCAGGTAGAGCTGCAAGAGACGGCGTTGTAGCTGCTCTCTTAGCCTCAAGAGGCTTCACTGGCCCCAAGACGATACTTGAAGGTGAGAAGGGCTTCTTCAAGGCCACGTCCAGCGAAGAGGACTACGAGAAGGGCTTTAAGGGGTTAGGCGAGGTCTACGAGATATGCAGGAATGGCTTTAAGAGGCACTCCTCTTGTGGACACACCCACGCAGCAATAGACGCTGTGCTGAGCTTGACTTCTAGACTTGGCTTTAGAGCTGATGAGGTAGTTGAGGTTGAGGTTGGAACGTATAGGGACGCAGTTGAGATAGTTGGGAGGAACTACAACCCTAAGAGCCCAGCTGAAGCCAAGTTTAGCCTGCCATACTGCATAGCTGTGGCCTTACTGGATGGAGCTGTGAGCTTAAGGCAGTTCACATCAAGCAGGCTGTTTAGTGGAGATGTCAGGGAGCTCATGAGGAGGGTCAAGGTCTACCTCGATGAGGAGGTGAACTCCCTCTACCCCAAGAAGCTTGGAGCTAGAGTTAGGGTCAAGCTGAAGAGCGGCGACGTAGTTGAGGAGCTAGTCGAAGTCGCTAAGGGTAACCCTGAGAACCCGTTAAGCACGAGCGAGCTCGTGGACAAGTTCGTTCAGCTAGCGTCGCTGAGGGTTAAGGTTGAAGATGCTAAGAGGCTAGCTGAGGAAGTCCTCAAGCTGGAGAAGGTTAGTGTTAAGGAGCTCCTCGAAGACGTCACTTCCTCTCTAACCTAACTGGGAGGCAGAGAAGAGACCCCAAGGCTGGTATGACCGCTAACAGTGGGAAGAAGAGCTGGTACCCAGCTACGTCTATGGCGAAGCCAAGCCTCTCCTGCAGGAGTCCTCCCAAGAACAGAGCTGCAGAGGTCACTAGACCTATGCTGGTGCCTCTAAGCTCCCTTTTCGTTACGTCGGCTATCAGCGTTATGGCCACGGGGTACATAGCTGTATATGTTAAACCCCATCCAACCATGAGAGCTGACTCGACGAAGGGGTTTGAGGGGTTAAAGAGGAGGGTGTAGGAGAACACTCCTCCTATGAACATCGACAGTACTATGACCCTCTTCCTGCCCATGACGTCAGAGAGCCTTCCAGCTAGAGGTCTCGAGAAGACGGCTGATACGTGGGCTAGAGCCGTTATCGTAACAGCCAGGCCGAGCGCTAAACCCCCCACGTCAGCTAGGTACTTGGGGACGTAGGTTAAGAGCGCTTGGAAGCCTATGACCTCCATCGATATGCAGACCACCAAGAGGCACGAGTTTAAGCTCAAGACCTCCTTAATTCTCCTAAGGTTAACCTCAGGTGAGGCTAGAGCTGGCATGCCCTTGGAGAGGGCTATGAAGACAGCTGCCGACATCAACATCAGGATGGCCGATGCAACGTAGACAAACCTCCACGACAGCTCTTGTGCCATCCAGCCCCCCACAATCATGGAGATAGCTATGCTAGCGTTGACGTAAGACAGTAGGAGCCCCTCAGCGAAGCCTCTCCTCTTAGAGCTGAAGAGCTTAGCTATGGCTGAGGTCGCGGGCGTCAGGCTGGCTGAACTTCCAACGCCGACTAGTGCTTGAGCTAGGAGTATGGTCAAGTAGCTTGAAGCTGTGAAGCCAAGCGTCAACCCTACAGCAGCTATCAGAGCTCCTCCAGCCATAACCTTCTTAAAGCCAACCTTGTCCGTCAGGTAGCCAGCTGGTAGTTGAGAAGCTGCGTACACCATGTAGGTGACTGAAGTTATGATGCCCATCTGAGAGTGGCTTAAGCCCATCTCCGAGGCTAAGAACGGTATCAACGGGTAGAAGGTGGCTCTAGCCAGTGAGGCGAAGAAGCCTAAGAGCCATATTAGGGCGAACTGCTTAGCTAATTCACTCCTCAAAACTTGATTGCACCTTCAAAACCTAAGAAAAGAGTAGGATTTAGTATGTTTAGATCTTGAGGGCTACCTCGAAGCCGTCGTGGATGGCGTTGGGGGCATTCGACGGGAACGCGGCGTCGCCTATGACGTAGACCTCTGGAACCTTGCCCTTAATGGCGTCGGCTAGCAGCCTATTCGGCTTGAAGCCAACGCTGTGCACGAAGGTGTCGACAGCTATCTTAGTGTCCACACCAGCCCTAGTCACTATGACGCCGCCCTCCGTTATCCCCTTGACCCTGACGTTCTTGGACATCTTAACGCCCATGAAGAACAGCCTGTTGAACATCGGAACTCTTGTTGTAAAGCCTATGCCAGGAGCTATCTCGTTCCTCTCAGCAACTAGGTAGACGAGCTTTCCTTCTGAGGCCAGCTTCTCAGCGGCGAAGACAGCTGCGTAGCCGGCTCCACAGGCAGCCCTAACCCTCTTGAGAGCTCCACATACATATGGGCAGTAGTAGCTGCAAGTCCATATCAGAACCTTGTCACCGACCTCAGCCTTCCCAGCTAGAACATCTAGAGCGCTAACCACATTGGGCTTCTCGTAGCCTGCATCTAGCCCCTCAAGCTTGGGCACTATGGGTTGAGCTCCAGTAGCCACTATCACCACGTCGGGCTTGTAGACG
>QMSN01000203.1 GCA_003650865.1 Thermoprotei archaeon | reverse complement strand
GTGAAGGTAGAACTAGAGTTCGGGAGAGGCTGGAGTTAGAGATAGACAAGCTGAAGGCTGACCTAGAGGAGGCTGAGAGAGCTCTATCTCAAGGCAGGGACCTCTTGAGGAGAGTTGAGAGTCAAGGCGTAGCTGGGCTGAGCACTGAGCTTGCCATGCTCAGAGAGTCTAAGAGAGGGCTTGAAGAGGAGGAGAAGGCGTACTCGAGCTGCATTGAGGAGGTCAATAGAGTGCTCGAGGAGCTCCTGAGCATTGAGGTCGACAGCTTATTGACTGAGAAGCTTAGAGACGTAGTAGGCCTCATAGAGGACCCCATTCAAGCGATGAGTTCTGTTAGGGATTTAGCAGACCTCATGGGGAGGGTTGAGGGAAGACTTCAGGAGCTTAAGGAGAAGGTTCAGAGGAAGCCAGTCCTCGAAATGGAGGTTGCAAAGCTAAAGGAGGAGCATGAGAAGTTGGCCTCTGAGCTTCGAGGCCTCGAGGTCAGGATAGAGGAGCTCAAGAAGAAGGTTGAGCAGCGAAACAAGCTGTTAGAGGAGAAGTCGAAGATAGAGGCTCAGCTTCTCAGAGATAGAGATCTGCTTAAGGTTAGGGAGAGCGATATCGAAGGCTGCAAGCGCAAGATGGATGAGCTGAGGGGCTACTGTTCAAAGGCTGAGGAGGCCGAGAGGAGGGCTTCGAGGCTTGAGAGGTTCCTGGGCTTCTTGGAGTTCTTGAGGTCTAAGGTCTACGGGAAGGACGGCTTAATAGCTAAGCACCTCAGGAGAGCGTATAGAAGCAAGCTTGAGAGCGACGTCAATAGCTACCTCTCTAGGTTCGGCATGGACTTCGAGGTTGAGCTTGACGACGACTTAACCCTCAAGATCCTCGTTAGAGGGCGGGAGATGACGATAGACAGCCTCAGTGGAGGTGAGAGAGCCGTGTTAGCGTTGTCGCTTAGGCTGGCGCTAGCCAAAGCCCTGAGCAGCAGAGAGGTTGAGCTAGTGATACTCGACGAGCCCACAGCGAACCTCGACGTCGACAGGAGGAGGGAGCTCGTGAGAGTACTTAGAGACTTGGCGGATGAGGTACCTCAAGTAGTCGTCGTCACTCACGACATGGAGGTTGCAGAGGCAGCTGACCAAGTGTACAGGGTTAAAAAGGTTAATGGAGTATCTATAGTGGAGGAGGCTTAATGTCCATATGGGAGGAGGACATCAAGGAAGTTGAGGAGGCGTTGAGGGCCTTAGACTCCTTGAGCAAACCCGACGCCTCAAAGCACTGGGTTAGGGTTGAGGAGTGGAGTGTTGAGCATGGAGACGAGTTCATAGGAGTAGATGGAAGCTTTACCGTCAGACCCCTCCCATACTCAACCTTTTACTTAGCTAGAGCTCTAGCTGTAAGCCCATCAGCTGGAAGCGCGAGGAAATCTAGAAGTGAACTCGTAGACTCCGTGAATGAGGACTACGTCAGGCAGCACGTGAGAGCAGTCATGTCGATGCTCGAGGTACAAGCAGCATCTGAAACCTTCATAGAAGCCGTGAAGCAGGGAGTAAACCCAGTAGTTCTCTTCGACGGCAGCTTATCCTCAATGCTGATAACGCACAGCCCTCGAGAACCCTACATAAGGGAGATAACGATAGAATCCCTCTCATCGCTCATTGAGGAGTGCGAGGCGATATTCATAGCTAAGAGGAGCAGCAGCGACCTATACGAGAAGGGCTATCCAGACATGGCGTTATTCGCCTTCATGCCCATGGGGTACAGCAAGCCCATAGCGGGCAAGACATCACAGATGTACCACCTAACTGAGGACTTGCTCGAGCCTGTAGGAGGATCCTCGAAGCTCAAGGAGCTCACGGTCTTCTACGCTAAGCTTGTCGAGAAAGGGCCTCTCTTAAAGTTCGAGATCCCCGGAGTCTTGAGTGAAGGGGATGTCTTCAAAGTGTTATCTAGGATTAGCTGCGTATCACCATCAGGCTACCCGGTCCCCCTACTCGTAGCTCACAAGAGGGTTAAGGCTGGCTCAGCTCTCTTGAAAAGGGTCTTCTCGTTGATGGGCTTTAGAGCTCTTCACGGGAGGGAGATGTTGAGGGAGGTGTTTATGTGAGCCTTGGAGAGCTAGGCCTAGTCGTCCGCTCAACTCCAACAGAAGTCTACGTAATAGCCTACGAGACCCCTCAAGTGGCGAGCTACCTCTACGCTAAGACTAGAGACCTCGAGGTCGTAATGGTCGTGACAGGGGTTGAATCCGTGGATCAAGCGTTCAGCCACGTGTTCGACTCTAAGGAGGCAAAGCTCATGGCCGAGTACGCGAAGGCCAGCGGGGCATTAAAGATAGTAGTCAAGGCCTCTCCCGTAGTCGAGCTAAATAGCAGGCGTAGACCTCAAGTGCCTATACCTCCTCGGACACCCGTCTATAAGGCTCCTAAGGAGGTCCTAGAGAGAGCATTCTCAGTGTCCTACAGCGCCTTCATGGATTTGTACTCTGACTCTCCCATGTCGAGCTGGGTTAAGATTGGAGTTCTGAGGTCCCACCCAGATGTCGAGGTCAAGGTAAACGTCGACGCCATCCTATCAAAACACCTAGCAGTTCTCGGTAGCACTGGCAGCGGTAAGAGCAACATGGTTGCCGT
>QMSN01000202.1 GCA_003650865.1 Thermoprotei archaeon | reverse complement strand
TCAAGTCCACCAAGAGCCTCGTGATATGCTCAGCAATTTCCTCAATACTCCAATTCACTATGAAGCCCTCTCTTCCATGTTGAGCGTAGTCGAGCACTACACCTGTGCGCGTTGACACGAAGGGAGTTTCGCAAGCACACGCCTCAAATATTGTTCTAGGCCCTCCCTCATGGGTGGATGTGCTCACGAAGACGGCTGCGCTATTGTAGTAATCTACAAGGGTTCTCGTTGGAAGCCAATCCCTAATCATGTTGACAGCCTTTTTCAACAGCGGGCTCTTCTCCACCAAGATTCTGAGTTTCCCCTCTTCCTCTCCTCTCCCAACAAGGATTAGCTTGGCGTCGATTCTCTCGCTCCTTAGGACATGCTCAAAAGCACTCAAGAGGAGTGTCAAGTTTTTTTGTTTAACGAACCTTCCCACATACAGTGCTAGAGGTCTTCTCTCCTCAGGAGGCTTTAGGGGCTTAAACTCCTCAGTCCTCACGTAGATGGAGGGTATGCATAGGATGTTCGTCAAGCCCATGTCCTTGAGCCTTAGAAGTATGGTTTTATTGACAGCCCTAATAGCGTAGGCCCTCTTCATGAAGAACTTCGCCATAAATCTGTCTGGAGCTCCTAAGTGTGGTAGGTAATCGCTGTGCACCTCATATATCAACTTCTCGTGGAAGGTCTTGCTGTGGATGTACGATATCAACCCTATGATCCTAAGAGGCTCTTGAGCTACTACGAGGTCGAACTTCTTAAGTGGAGGTTTAAGACTTCTCGTGGTGTCTAGGACCTCCACCTCCCCCCAGTACTTCTCTAAGTCCTTTAAGGCTATTGAGCGCCCACGCCCTATCATGAGAACCCTCATGGCCCTCCATCACTTTGCCCAAGCTCTTTCACAAGTCTATTAGTCACCCACTCGAGCACCTTGACCCTTGGCTTGAAGTCGAGCAGGCTAGACGCTAACCTTAAGTCGGCTATGCTGAGCGGTATGTCGCCTTCTCTAGGCTTGGTGTATGTGATCTCCACCTTCACCCCTAGGCTTAGGCAAGCCCTCTTCACGGTCAGCGCTAGGTCTCTAATGCTCACACCTACGCCTGTGCCCACGTTGATCGCCATGCCCTCAGCTCGCCTACTCCTATAGGCTTTTAAGTTCGCCTCCACCACGTCGCCCACGTACACGAAGTCCCTCACTTGAAGCCCATCGCCCTCTATGGTTAAAGGCCTCTTGGACAAGGCGTTCCTCAAGAATTTGGAGACAACGCCAGCTCTCTGCCTCTCACCGTAGACGTTGAAGTACCTCAAAGCCACGACCCTCACCCCTCTACGCCAGTACCTCCAACACTCCTCTTCAGCTCTAAGCTTGGTTTCACCGTAGGGCGTGAGGGGCTTAAGCTCAGCGTCTTCAGGTATGGGCAGAGTGCTCTGGTAACCGTACACGGAGCTGCTTGAGGAGTACACCACCTTAAAGCCCCTCTCCAAGGCCTCTTCGAGTATGTTGATGGTGCCCTCCACGTTGACCCTCCAGTACCTCTCAGGCTCTAGGAAGCTCCTAGGCACGTCTACTAAAGCTGCTAGGTGGAAGACCACGTCTACATCCTTGAGGAGTGGCTTGACCTGCTCGCGCTTGGACACGTCGACCACGTGGACCTCCACTGAGCCCTCAACGCTCTTCAAGTTGTCCATGGAGCCGTAGCTGAAGTCGTCTAAGACCTTGACCTGAAACCCCTCCTCCAAGAGCCTCTCGACTAAGTGGCTGCCTATGAAGCCAGCTCCTCCAGTTACAACTGCTATAGCCAGTTTTGATCACCAACCCTATAGTACTGCACTCCTCTATTCACGAGCTCCTCCTTAGCGTGCTCCCATATGCCCTCAACGTCCAGCAGGTGCTTCCCCCTAAGCTCATCTGTCAGCGTGAGTGGATTTATGGATCTATATGCCCGGTGGCCTATGGAGAGCACTACGACATCGGCTGAGCTGATGGCCTCCTCGACGCTGACGTACTTGGCCTCACCTATCCCCAGTTCCTCGAGCTCGCTTGGCTTGAAGTAGGGGTCGTGGACGTAGACCTCGTAGCCCATCTCGATGAGCTTCTTGACGAGCTCTATTGAGGGTGAAAGCCAAGGAACTCTGGTGTCCCTCTTGTAGGATAGGCCTAGTACAGCTATGCGCCCCCTCTTAGGGGCTCTCCTCGTTATAGAGGATATTACACTGTTGAGCTGTCTCCTCTCAAACCACTCCTGAATTCCAGCGTGTAGAGCCTTGAGCTCCTCCTTCACGGTTGCACTCTCAATTATGTATTGAGGCGCTAGGGGGATGCAGTAACCACCTATGCCCAGCCTAGCCTCTAAGTACTGGACGTTCCACTTGGTGGCTGCGGCTCTGTAGACCTCTATTGCGTTGAGCTCTGGATAAGCCCTAGCGAACTCTTCAGCCAGTATTATGTTTAGGAACCTCTGAGCGTTCTCGTACGCCTTAACTATAGCCGCGACTTTGCAGTCGCTGACCTCAACTAGGTGTTTGCATACTATTCCTAAGACCTCCTTAGCCTCCTCCAAGGCCTCACGGCTATTAGCCCCTACAACTCTGGGCAGGCTCTCTAAGGTCTTTGAGGGATCGTCAAACCAGTCCCTCCTGGG
>QMSN01000201.1 GCA_003650865.1 Thermoprotei archaeon | reverse complement strand
TTGGAGGCCCCGGCACGTGGCAGCTTCACGGTCTTGAGGAGAAGCTCGGGATAGACGTGCTTTTTGAAGGTGAGGCCGAGATATCCTTCCCCAAGCTAGTGAAGTCCCTGATTATAGGTGAAGACGTCAAGGGTGTCTTGACGGGTGAGCCGCCCAAACCAGATGAGATACCAGCCATATGTACACCTTCTAGGTGGGGCGCTGTACAGGTGACTCGCGGTTGTCCTCGTAGATGCCACTTCTGCTCGCCCACAGCTTGGAACTTTAGGAGTATGCCCATGGACCTAATAATGAAGGAGGTTCAGGTCAACGTTGCGGCTGGCGCTCAAAACATAGACTTAGCGGCTGAGGACGTCCTGCTCTACGGGGCTAAAGGTATTCAAGTGAACGAGGAAGTTGTAATAAAGCTCTTCAAGGAGATATCCCAGAGGGCCAGGAGCATAACGTTTAACCACGTGGCCTTCTCAACAGCTCTATCAGCCAAGAACTTGCTAGGCGCGATAACAGAGCTGTCAGGTCATGGCAAGGACAACCCCTTACTACCACAGATAGGTTTGGAGAGCGGTAGCCCTAGGATAATAGAGAAGTACATGTCGGGCAAGCCTAGACCTTGGAAGCCGAAGGAGTGGCCATCTGTAGTTTTGGAGTCGCTGGCAGCCATGAACGACAACTACTGGTATCCCTGCTGCACCCTCATAGTGGGGTTCCCAGACGAGACTGAGGACGACTTAGTCAAGACCATTGAGCTCGTGGACCAGATAAAATCCATGAACGCCAAGGCATGGCTCTTCCCCCTCTTCATGGTGCCCATGGGTGGCTCTCTCCTCAGCAAGGAGAGGTTCTACGATTTAGCGAGACTTCCACAAGCTGGATGGGACCTCTTAAGCACTTGTTGGAGTTACAGCTTGAAGTTCACAAGGGAAGTGGCTTCAGTCCTGCTGTCAGGGGTTAAAAGTAGGTACCTCAGGATGCTGGCTATGGGGCTCACGGACTTAGCGATATCCTCAATAGGCTCGGTCTTCGATAAGCTTAGAAGAGACCCCTACGCAACTCTTCAGAGACTTGCTGAGTACAACCTTAGAGCTAAGTTCTTGCATTACATACCTAGAATGCTGAGCGCCGTCGTGTTTAAAGGGTAGGCCTCGAGGCCTTTGAGTAGGATCCTCAGGGTGTTGGGGCATGTTGAGCAGGCAGGAGGCACTTAGGCTAGTCAAGGAGAGGGTCAAGAAGGAGAACTTCGTGAAGCATATGCTAGCCGTGGAGGCCATCATGAGGGCTCTAGCTAAGGAGCTCGGCGGTGACGAGGAGCTGTGGGGCTTAGCAGGTCTTCTCCACGACTTGGACTTCGAAGAAACCACGTCAAACCCCTCCCTCCACGGAGTTAAGGCTTGCCTTCTCCTCGAAGGTTTAGTGCCTGAGGAGGTCTTGAGGGCGATAAGGGCCCATAACTATGAGCATACTGGGGTGAAGCCTGAGACCGCCATGGAGAAGGCCTTAGTGGCCGCTGATGCAGCCTCAGGCCTCTTGGTGGCTTGCGCGCTTGTAATGCCCAATAAGAGGCTCGAAGAGGTCAAGCTGGAAACAGTGATTAGGAAGTTCAAGGCTAAGGACTTCGCTAGAGGAGTCAGTAGAGAGAGGATACTGATGTGCGAACAACTAGGTCTGTCTAAGGAGAGGTTTCTCTCGATAGCCTTGGAGGCCTTAAAGTCGATAGCTGGTGAACTCGGGCTATGAGCACGTCAAACCTAAAGGTTAGCGCCAGAAACCTCATTCGAGGAAGAGTTGTGGGCATTGAGGAGGGCGCGATAACCTGCATTATTGAGGTCGAGGTGAGGGATGAGGGTCTCCTGACAGCTGTAGTGCCTAAGGAGCTAATTGAGGAACTCAAGCTCGAGAAGGGAGACGTTGTGACGGTGGCTGTCAGACCTACCTCCATAGTTGTGGCTAAGTCGAAGGGAACACCTTAATCCTGCTCTTGGGGATGTTTATCCAGACTTTCTCGCCAACACTACACCTAAGCTCTGATAGTGGCCTCCTAGCCTTGACCACTAAGTCTCCAACTCTAATCGAGGCTTCACAGAGAAGCCCTCTGACACTCACGCTCTCGACAACGCCCATTGCGAGTCCCTCGTCATTAGTGACCTCAACGTCTTCAGCTCTAAACGCCACGTAGACCTCTGACCCCCCAGCCCAATGACCAAGGAGGTTCCCTAAGACTCCTAACCCATAAACCTTAACAGCTCCCTTCTCAGCCTTGCCCTTGAATATGTTATCCCACCCCACGAACTCAGCTACGAAGAGGCTTAAGGGTGATTCAACAACCTCGCTGGGTTTGCCCACTTGCTCTATCTCCCCACTCCTCATAACAGCGACTCTATCTCCCCGCTCATACGCCTCATCAAAGTCGTGAGTGACGTGAATTGTCGCCGAGCTGAACCTCTCGTGAACCTCTCTTAAGAACCCTCTAAGCCTCTTAGAAGTGTAGGGGTCTAAGGCGCTTAGAGGTTCGTCTAGTAGCATGACCTTAACTCCGACGACAAGCGCTCTAGCTAAAGCAATTCTCTGCTGCTCTCCACCGCTTAGCCCGTGGACTTCGCGCTTAAGCAAGTGCTTTATGTCTAAGACCTCAGCTACTTCCTCAACTCTACGCTT
>QMSN01000200.1 GCA_003650865.1 Thermoprotei archaeon | reverse complement strand
TCGCTGACCTCCATTACTATTTGCCTCGCCCGGGGCTTCACCGAAAACCCTCGCCAAAAGCACGTTAAACAGCACTGCCAGGTCGCGTTCGCGGAGCCACACCTTAGAGTCGCCCTGCCTCACCAAGACGCGTAACCCATACCTTGTCTCGATTACCCTTACCTCAAAGCTATTCTTCCTTGCTGGAGCCCTCTTACCAGCCTTACTGGTGTAGGGCTTGCCCGCCTTCCCAGGCTCCTTCACGCCCACCCCGAAGTTCACCTCCAGGAGTAAGAGGGGGTTTAAAAATGGTTTAGAAGGCTAGGCGAGTTCTCGGCAATACCGCTAAGCGGAAGCTTTAATTGGCAGGCGGGCTACGGCTAACATTTACTTTATATTTCATTGTCAGCTCAAATAGTTGAGAGGAATATTATGGCTCCAAAAGGGTGTCCTCTTAAGTTTCCCGGTAAATGTAAGCATTGCCCGCTACCGCCTCCAGAAAGACTGAGAAAATGTGCTTTTTACCGTGGCCAGATAGCAACGGGCATGCCGTGGCACTGGAAGGCTGATAGAAGGTGGTTTGGACCCCTACCACGTACTGCACCTCATCCACTATTCAAACAAGCAGTTAAGCTCCAAGCCGAAGAAAAAGAGAGAAAAAGAAAAACATGGGCCCAATACACATAGTCGTTTCCCAACCAACATTAGAGCTATCAAGCTACTGCTCACACCTTTAGGAGCCTTTGATGGCTCATACAGGGACGTGCTTCATGCCTAGCCTTGAAGGCGCGGCAGTACTCTAAGTGCGGGCAGTTGAGGCATCTGTCGCCTCTGGGCAGTTCGCCTATATGAGCTAGGAAGCTGTCCCACGTCTTGAACTTCGAAGGGTACTTCGCACATAGCACCCTTACCTCGCAGGTGTCGCATGGCTTGACTCTCTCGCCTCTACTGTTCCTCTTCGCGGGGGGTTCTGGCGGAGGCTCCCTTAGCCCTATCACTTTCAGAACCCTCTGGACGTACACTCCTAAGAGCCCTTCATCGACAGCGACGTGGACGACCCTGTGCGGGTAAACTATGTAGGCTGTGCGCGAGCCCACGAGCACGGCGTAGAGCATTGCTTGGAGCCTGTGCCCTAAATGCTCCTTGTAACCCGACTTGACTTCCACGGGTACGCCTTCTGCCAATAAGTCTATGTAGCCGTCCACTTCGACGCCATTGAACACGCCGTGGACGTGGACTTCCTTTTCTACCGGTAGCCCCCGCCCCTCCAAGTACCGGGCGTAGATCTTATGTGCCTTAACTCCCCGGGCGAGACACCTCAACCCCCTTTCGCCCACTACTGTGGCTTTAAGCAGGTGTTGCAGCCACAACTGCTTGGCGCAGTAGAAGTATGCGGTCAGGTAGCTCGGCCAGAAAAAGCCGCCGCTTTTACCCGCAATAAAGTACAGCCACCTGTCGTCCACCCGCTTCACTTCGAGGCTGAACCCGTCCCGGCTGTTCTCCTCAAGCTCCGCCACCACCTGGGCTAGAGGCTTCCGCTCATACTCTTCCCTCAAGGCGTCGCAGTCCACGACACGGCTAAGAGGCTTTAAAACGTCCCTCACGCCCACCCCCATTAGGATTCACCGGGGAGAAAAAGAGGCTTAAAAATAGTTGGAGGATACTAGGAGGTCGGAGTCGTCTAGGAGCTGTAGTGGTTTAGCCTATAAATGCGTTTAAGTGCTAGTAAATAGTAGACTCCATGCGTTCATCAGTGCTTCAACAGCCTTTCTGAGCCTCTTAACGTAGCCAGCGAACTCTTGTAGGTCTGAAATATCGTTCTTATCGTAGGGGACTGGGATTATGATAGACCAGGGTGGAGGTCTAGTTTCTTCGACCAATTTATCAACTATTTTCTTCACCACTCCTCTGGCGTGAACCCACTTCTCAGACAAGTCTTTCCATAGTGCAGTTATGTGGTCAATATCCTCCTTCTTAACCGTTGCTGGCATTAGTAGCTGGCACATCTTGGAGAAAGAAAAGCGTGCTTCACTAAGTACGCGCTCTAGACTATCAAGCTTAGGCTCGAAGAAAGGGTATTCTGGGAAGCGTACATCCGCTATAAGAGACTTAACTAGCCCCTCTAAGATGACCCGCATCTGAGAATAACATGCTGGGAGATTACCTATCATCATATTGCAGAAAATGCCGTAGGATAAGGGCATGGCTACATGCATCATCATAGCTGAGAAAGCACTCCGGCCTTCAAAAGCCTTCTCCTTTTGGGCCCCCAAAAGCTTAAACACATAGTCTATGATATCGTTGACTAAGTCAACGGCTTCTCTAACCGCTCCCTCAATTTGCTTGTTCTCCTTTATGAACCTAGCATTTTTAACCCATGTGCCATAGACATCCTTGCCGAATGATATAAGAGCATCTTCATTACACATGAAAGGAAGTTTAATAGACTAAAAATAAAAAGGTTAGGATAAGTCACCTGAAATTTTAGGTAGATTATAAACCTAGAAGCCCGACCCCGATTTAAATACCTGTTGTTTCTCCCGTGAAGCGGGACATCGAGAGCCTGCTCGAAGCTTTGAGGCGGATTGTGCAGGGCGCCAAAGGCGACTCCGTCTACATATCCTACAGGGACGTTAGGCTGATATGCAAGAGACTTAGATTAGAGCCGCCAACCCCACACCAGTTGCACAAGCTC
>QMSN01000199.1 GCA_003650865.1 Thermoprotei archaeon | reverse complement strand
GCCTCCAGCAAGCCCAGCTATGGCTGAGCCCAGCGTGAACATCTGGGCCTTATACTTAAACGTGTACTTGCCGAGTGCTTGAGCTGCCACTTCATCCTCCCTTATGGCCTTTATGACCCTCCCGTAGGGGGAGTTCACTACCCTCTCGCACATCCAGTATACTACAGCTAGCACGACGAAGCAAAGCCCGGTGTAGAAGGCAAGCCACTCCCTCCCAGCCAGGACATCTCGGAGTGGTGCTGGTATGCCGGGGATCCCCATAGGTCCTCTCGTGAGCCAGTCCTCGTTGAGTATTATGAGCCTGACTATCTCCCCGAAGGCTATCGTGGTTATGGCTAAGTAGTCCTCTCTAAGCCTCAGAGCTGGTATCGATACTAGGAATCCGGCTAGGCCAGCTAGCAGTATGCCGCATACGACGTCTAGGGGGAATGGCACCCCCTGAAACCTCGACAGTATCCCTGCTGTGTAGGCCCCTATGGCGAAGAACGCGACTTTGCCGAAGTTGGCTAAACCAGTGAAGCCGTACTCCATGTTGAGGCTTATGGCTAGTATGCCGAATATGCCCGTTATAGTGAGGAGGTCGAATACGAAGCTCACTACATCTACCATGCCCTCACCCCACCCTCCTAACCTTCAGTCCCGCTAGGCCTGTGGGTTTCAGTAGGAGTACGGCTATGAGTATCGCGAAGGCTATGGCTGGCTTGTAGCCAGTCGAGAGCCCTAGGTTTGCTAGGAGCACTACGCCTAGGTTCTCGGCGAGCCCCATGATGTAGGCTGCAGCTATAGCTCCATAGAAGCTCCCTATGCCCCCCAACACCACGACTGCGAATATCGGTAGCAGTATCTCCCAGCCGAGTATGGGGACTAGCCTTGTCTTAGCTGCGTAGAATGCTCCAGCTACTCCAGCAACGCCTCCACCTATTAGCCATACTATTAGTAGTATCCTGTCGACGTTTATGCCGGACGCCATGGCCAGTGAGGGGTTGTCCGACGTGGCCCTCATGGCCTTGCCGAGCTTGGTCTTAACTAGGAATAGGTGTAGGATCACCACGAAGGCGACCGCTGAGCCTATCATGGCTAAGTCCACGTCGGTGGCCCTCACAACGCCGAAGTCGAATATCTGCCTGACAATGCCGTAGGTCCTCTGAGCTGCACCCCAAATCTCCTGTACCACGTACCTGATGAATACCCCCACGCCTATAGATGCGACCATGAGCTCTATCATCCCAGCCCCTCGCTTGCTAAGGGGCTTAAAGGCTAGTAGATGCGATGCTACAGCAACTAAGCTGGAGGCTACGAAGGCCGCTACTAGGGCTAATGGGAAGTTTAGGTTCGACGCCAACATGACGACGTAGGCGGCGTATGCCCCTACAGTCACAAGCTCTGCGTGAGCGAAGTTGGGGAAGCGCAGGAGCTTGTAGGTCATGGTTAAGCCTGTTGCAGCTAACACGTAGAGGCTCCCTGTGACTACTGAGTTGAATAGCACTTGAGCTATGTTGATGCCCATCCCCTAAACCTCACTGACAATGCGCTGAGCTCTTTAAGTTCTTAAAAAAGAAGAGATAAAGCTTTTGTGAGGTTAAGGCGGGCTAGTCCAAGTTATTACTGACTCTCCACCAGCTCCGAGAGTCCAGTAGCCCACGACTTCGAACTTGTACTCACCGTCCTCGTAGACGACCTTCCATATGTCGTAGTCCTGTGGCACGTCGCCGTACTGGTCGAAGGGCTTGGGACCCGTTGAGCCCATGAAGAACTTGCTCACGGTGAAGAGGGTATCCCTAATCGCCGTCCCGTTGTAGTCGCCGGCGTAGGCTATCGCTAGAGCGGCTAGCATAGTGGCGTCGTAGGTGTAGTCAGCGTATATCCCGGGCTCCTCCCCGAACATCTCGATGTGGGCTTGCACGAACATCTGGTGGAACATGCTCTCAGCTGGTGAGTGAGGCTGAGTGCCGTACATGCCAACCATGTACTCAGCGACCTCGGGGTCCTCAAACATGCTTGGGTCAACTATGCCCTCAGCAGCTATCCACTTAGCCTCAACCCCCACGGTCCTAGCGTCCTTGAGGAGCTTTGAGCCTGACTCTGGGTAGCACACGAAGAACACGACTTCTGGGTTCCAAGCCTTGACCTGCTCCATGTCTGTCAAGTAATCGCCAGCAGCTGGGTTGTACTCGATGACCCCTAGGATCTGTCCACCCATCTCGGTGAAGGTCTCGTTTATCACTTGAGCTAGGCCCCTGCCGTAGTCGTTGTTTATGACGACTATGGCAGCGGTTGTGTAGCCGAGCTCATTAGCTATGGCTGCCATGGCTATGCCCTGCAGGCTGTCACTCCCCACAACCCTAAAGACGAAGTTGTCGGGGTCGCTCTCCGGGTCGCTTATCTTGGGGCTCGTGGATGAAGGCGATATCACGACGACTTCTGCATCGTTGGCTATGGGGGCCACAGCTAGGGTTGATGAGCTGGCGGCTGCTCCTATTATCACCTTGACGCCCTCGACGTTTATGAGCCTCTGAGCCTCTGAAGCAGCCTTCTCAGGGTTTGTCTCAGTGTCACCGACGACTAGCTCAACAGGTCTACCAGCTATTCCTCCAGCCTTATTTATCTGCTCGACGGCTAGCTGAGCTCCTTTAAGCATCTTCTGCCCTACAGCCCCTAAGTCGCCTGAGAGTGG
>QMSN01000198.1 GCA_003650865.1 Thermoprotei archaeon | reverse complement strand
TCATAATGACTGGCAAGCTCATTGCGTTATACATGCCGAACGCAGGAGAAATATATAGCCAAAGCGAGGGGTTGATACCTTGACGTTAATGGCAGCTAGCGGTGAGACACTATATGAGCATGTATACGAAGCGCTCAATTACTTTTATCGCGAGGCTTTCATCTCGAGGGGTTATGGAGAGTTTATAACTAATAAGCTTAAGCTCCAAGGTCTAGACGCCGATGAAGAGACTGCCAAGAACTTAGTAGGCTTGGCAATACTTCTACATGACGTTGGGAAAGCCCACTTCTTATATCAGAAAGCTATAGAGATGTACAGAGGGGGAGCTTGGAGATCCCATATAGTGCATGAGTTATACTCAACAGCTGTTGCGGATAGAGTCTTAGTACTCGATGAAAATGCTAAAAGGCTTGTGACGACAGCTATACTGCTACACCATGAGTACATGAGGCTTCCAGACTCGAGCAGGATTAATGAGCCATTCAAAGCTAATATCGAAGAGCTTAAGGAGGTTATTGGAAAATTATCTGTGAGTTATGGGCTTTCACAGCACTTAAACTTAGATGAAATAAGGATCTTATCAGAACGTGAGGTAAGAGACACCGTGAGGAGTATGATCCTCCAACTTAGACGTGATAAGCGCCTTTATGCTTGTACAGCGTTAATTCTTCATCCCTTAATAGTTTGTGATAACATAAGCGCTCATAGACATAGACGTGATCGCCTACCACGTGTGTTAGGAGATGTTGAGGAGCCAAAAGACATGAAGAGGGTTTATGAAGTGTTGAGAGAGGTGTTTAGTGGTCATGGTTAGGCTTTTGATTTCAACGCTAGGCTTTGAAGAGGCATTTCCGATAAGATTCTTAATGAGAAACTCTCCCTCAAAGGGAGATGTGATTCTGATAGTAATGCCATATTCAAGAGATGAGCGCTCAGCTAGGGCGTATTTCGAGTTATCCAAGTTCGCATCCAATTACCTACAAGAGGTAAAGCTAGAAAAGGTGGAGGTACCTGTAGCCAATGTATATCAATCTATCATGATGATATCGTCGAAGATAAAATCACTCAACGCTACTGAAGCTGTTGTAAACTTGAGTGGAGGCATGAGGCTCCTAGTGATTGAAACTCTCGTAGCGGTTAAGATGGTGCTTAGCAATAAGGCCAAGATAGAATTGGAGTTAGAAGATAGACGAGAAGTAGTAGCCATGACGCCCTCTATACTAGACCTGAAGATACCAACGCAGCAACATGTCAAAATACTTAAAGCGATGAAGGAACTTGGCGTAAGCGTTTCAATAACGAATATAGCTAGGCTGCTCAAAGCCCCTAGAAGCTCCATATACAAAGAGCTTAAAAGGATGGAGAAAGAAGGGCTCGTCACTAAAGATGAATCTGGAAGGTTTGCGCTAACTGAGTGGGGTTCCTCGTGGACCTAAACAAATGATGGAGGGAGAACTTTGATATCCTCCTTCACTTTGAGAATGCAGGTGATTAAAGGGTCAAGTAGACCTATGGGCTTTACAGGCTTCATAGTGAGAGGCGTGGTTTATGAAATTTTGAAGGTTATTGATAAGCCGTTATCGGAGAGTCTCCACAACTTAAAGAGGCTAGCTCCTTTTTCAACAACTCCCCTTAAGTTCGAGTATTCTCCTAATAGCTCTCTTTCAGAGGGCTCCATAATATCGTTTAGGATATCTACATTGTCAGATGAGTTATCCTCGAAGCTTACTCAATATCTCATAGAGAATGCTCCCGACAATATTTCCATTAGGGACGCCAAGGCAAAGCTTATCGAGCTAATGGCATCAACTGTAGAGCCTAAGAAGCTTCTAGAAAGCTCTGAGCCTATAGAGGCGTTCTCGGTTAACTTCATCACACCAACTTTCTTTAGGCGTAGCATTGCAACTAAGTGCTGTCCAGCATGTCCAACACCGAGAACGTCATGCCCACTCTTGAAAACTCAGCGACGATACCGATACGTAGCTCTGCCAGATCCATACTTGATGTTTAGGGGTTTAGCGAGACTATGGAGGAAATTTGCTGATAAACATTTTAACTATAAAAGGTACACCGAGTGGCTACTTGATGGAGGCATTACAGTATCAGGATATACGAAACTGAAGACCGTGAGGGTCTACGAACACGCAACAACACCTAAATGGAGCGTAGGTTTCAAGGGAAAGGTTTACTTCAACTTACCAAAGGACACCTACAGCATTAAAATGGCAAAGATAACTCATGCGCTATTAAGATTTGGAGAGTACAGTAATGTTGGTGGTAATAGGACAGCAGGTTTTGGTGTCATAAAGCATAGAATAAAACCAAAGAAAGAGGAAGAGGGTTAATGAAATAGTTGAGACTTTCCCGCTAATGTTAGGAGTAACTAGTGCTCATTAATGTCTGTGGTGCTTACCGTGAGAGGACTTTTTGGTTATGTTATGTTGAGGTTAAGTATTAGGGTATGCGCTAAAGATTAAAGAAAGTTAGGTGTTTACGGTAATTGTACTTCGTTTTCTAGTTGTAGTATTGTGTCGTTGACTGCTTTGATTGTTGAGCCTATTGCGTATATGTGGTCTCCTATGTAGGCTCCTCTCATTGGCATTTGTACTTCAACTACTCCTTTGAGTTGTAGCTGTGTTCCGTTGATTGTTATTACTGCTATTCCGTCTTGGACTGGGAACATAATGTAGCTCTT
>QMSN01000197.1 GCA_003650865.1 Thermoprotei archaeon | reverse complement strand
GGCTTCCTAAGTATTATAGCCCCTGAGCCGCCAAACACGTCGACGAACACCCTGTGAGGAGGGAAGTGAGAGATTATCCACTTAGCCAGGTACCATTTCGAGCCTGGGAAACGCATTATCATCCCTGAGCTCGGCAAGAAGCTTCCCTTAGTTACTCCGGATAACTCAGGGGAGGAGGATGATCGAGGAGCTGGTCGAGGCCTTAAAGGAGGTGTTAGTGCTGTTCATAGCCATACTGGCTGCAGATCTAGCATCGGACTACGTGAGGAACAGATGGTTGGAGAGAGGTGTGGTGGCAGAGTGGGATGAGGACAGAAGGTTCACCCTTAAGCTCCTAGCTATAGAGATAGCTCTTCTCGCACTCCTGATGCTGATCATAGTCCTATGGTAAGACCGTATGAACGAGAGGAAGGCTCTGCTGAGGCTCGCTGAGACAGTCGAGGAGCTCTGCCTTAAGTACCCTGATCCTAAAGCCGTTCCCTGGGTCTACTCAAGGAGGTTAATGGCTAGAAAAGCCAGGAGAAGCCTAACGTGGGTAAGGAGAAGGCTAGAGGAGCTTAGGAGGGAAGGGCTCATCAAGGAGATCAGAGCAGGTAGGTTCAAGGCCATAAAGGTGAGCGACTGGGACAGATGGGACACCTGGATGGAAGGGCTGTACGAGGAGGTCGCTGAGGAGACTGTTCTCCCAGCTGAGCAGGGCTTAGACCTTAACCTGCTCAGACGTAGGCCCTCGATCTTCATGACCCTGATAAACTTCGAGGAAGTAATCGGCGGGCCGCCCACATGGTACCAGATGTACATCTTCCTCGATGCCGCAAAGAGAATAGCCGTAAGAAGTGGGAGACAGATGGGTAAATCGGTTATAACAGCTGCTAAGGCCTTGTTTGAGGGCTTTACCCATCCTTATAGCAATATCCTTATCACGGCTCCCTCTCTTCGTCAATCGAGGCTTCTGTTTAAGAAGATAATGGCCTTCATAAGAGGCAGCGTTCTACGTGAGATGATATACTCAAGGCCAACGAGAACAGAGGTCATACTCCATGGTGAGTTCAACGGAACCACCATCCACACAGAGATACACAGCTTACCGTGTATAACGCCTGAGACAAGAGTGTACACTAAGGACGGGCCTAAGAGAGCGGGTGAGGTTAAGGTGAGAGACCTGGTTCTTACACATAAAGGCAGGTATAGGAGGGTTGTGAAGGTCTACAAAACTCCTTACAAAGGACCGCTTTACGTCTTCGAGGTTCTGGGAGATGGACATGGTAACAGGAGACTTAAGGTAACACCTGAGCATCCCATACTCGCATACGTGGATGATAAGCCAGGCTGGTACCCAGCTATCTGGTTGCACCTTCTTATGAGGAGGGGGCATAGAGTGGTTTTACCGCTGATCTCTGGAGACGAAAAGAAAAAGAGGATAGAGAGCACGGTGGTGAAGTACGAGGGGTTTGTGTATAACTATGAGGTTGAGGAGGATAATAGCTACGTAGCTAACTCGTTCATATTGCATAACTGTGGCCCTGAAGGAGACACTATAAGGGGTCATAGCGCTGATCTTGTGATAGTTGATGAGGCTGCTTTCCTGCCGAGTGACAGTATTATTGAGGAGGTTATAGAACCTATGACCTCGGCTAGGAGGGGTGACATGATCCTTGTGAGCACTCCTTTCGGGGTCAACAACTTCTTCTATAAGGCCTGTACGAGCCTGGCTGCGAGGCACTTCGATGAGTCTTGGAAGGACAGGAGGGATGAGGCTGTTAAGATACTTCTGACGAGCCCGGGTTACAGGTACAGCGCTCATCACTACCCTAGCTACCTTAGCCCTTTCATAGATCCTGAGTTCCTTAAGGAGAAGGAGAGGAGCACTGACCCGATTATCTTCAAGATGGAGTACCTGGCTGAGTTCGTCCCGCTGGTTGACAGCTACTTCGACATGGAGGTCGTTAAGAGGTGTGTTGAGGACTACGATCACTACACGCTTCAGGACGTGATAGCTAAAGGGGTCAGACTTGAGGGAAGGCTCTACGGTGGTATAGACTTCGGTAAGCGACAGGACTACACTGTCTATGTAGTGCTCAGGGTCGAGGAGGATCCCAGGGATGGAGGTGAGAGGTACAGGGTGTTACTTGTTCACGAGTTTCCCCTAGGAACCGAGTACACCACTGTGGTTGAGAACATCAACATGAGCCTGACTAACGCTCCCGTTGAGGCCATACTTGTTGACCAGACAGGTGTGGGCGAGAGCGTCCTCGACTTCATGAGGGACGAGCTACCTGTGTACATCGAGGGAGCGATACTAACCGTTAAGATGAAGCAGGAGATAATGGCTAACCTACAGCTGCTGTTCCAGCAGAGAAAGGTCATCCTACCGATGACAGCAAGGAGGCTTTTCTACCAGATAATCGAGCAGAGAGTGGAGATATCCAGGTCAGGGAACCTAATATTCTCCCACATACCTAACTCCCATGACGACCAGCTATGGGCTTTAGCCCTAGCGGTCTACATAGCGAGCAAGGGAGCTGGGAGGGCAGGTATATTGTTACCTTAAGAGAAAAAAGGAATGAAATTATGGATAGCTAGCCACACATATTATCCATTTAGAGATGATAAGTGTATAATCGAACTCTTCCTCACCTATGTTCTTCACGGTTAAGTAGAGCTTATCAGACATCACAATCTCTTCTACATCTAGC
>QMSN01000196.1 GCA_003650865.1 Thermoprotei archaeon | reverse complement strand
GAGGAGGATGCCGTTAGCGGAAGACGTTGATCTAGCTGCTCTAGCTGACAAGACTGAGGGTTACAGTGGAGCTGACATAGCTGCTGTCTGTCGAGAAGCCGCCTTAATTGCGCTGCGTGAAGCTGGTAGACCTGCTAAGGTTGAGATGAGGCACTTCGACGAGGCGCTCAAGCTGGTTGCACCGAGCATAAGCGAAGAGGACATAGGCTTCTACGAGGGGTTTATGAGGCAGTTTAAATCAAGGATGTAGCAACGAGGTGAGGTCAATGAAAGTTTGGGAGGTCATGGAGAGGGACTACCCCAAGGTAACTCTTCGCACCAAGATACTTGAGGCTAAGGCCCTGATGAAGAGGACAGGTACCAGAATCCTGCCTGTCCTCAGAGACCTTTACGACGGCGTATTTGAAGGCTTCTTGACGCGTTACGACGTCATTAAGGTAACCTCCCTCATATCCGATGCTAGAGCTGTGGACTTCATGCGCATTCATCCAGTCCTCTACCTAGACATGGATATAGACGAGGCTGCTAAAGTCATGGTTGAGAGCGGCCTCAAAGCGCTACCAGTATTGAAGTCACCGCAGGAACCCATATGTGTAGGCACCCTGTCGCTTAGGGATCTCTTGAGAGCCCTCATAAGCTTAGGTTACTCCCCTAAGGCTAAGAGCATAAATGAGGTTTACACTCCCGAGTACGTGGGGGTCGATGCCGACGAACGGATAAATAGGGTTTGGGCTAAGTTCGTGGAGGATCACGTTCCAGCAGTCTTGGTGTTTAAAGGGGATAGGCTCTGGGGCATAATTACGCCCAAGGACTTAGTGGACCAGAGGGCCTGGATGTTCCATAGAGAAGCCGAGGGTAAGCTTCCGACGCCCGGCAAGGTCAAGAGGTTCATGACTAGGGGTGTTGTGGTTGCTCAAGTCAACATGCCGGTTGACGAGGTAGCTAAGTTCATGGTTGAACACGACTTTAGCCTACTCCCAGTAGTTGATGATGAGGGTAGAGTGATGGGCGTCGTAACTCAGGAGGACGTTGTTAGAGCCTACTTGTGGGGCGGCAAGCCCAGTATGGAGCCTGTACCAGTCTTTGCACCTGCACCACCACTCGTCGTGGAAACCTACCAAGCGAGCCGCTCTATGCTTCAGCAGGTCTTGGTGAGTAAGCCCATAGCCGCTGCCTCGAGGATTAAGGTCTCCGACGTAATGGACAAGGAGCTCTGCGTGGTCAAGGCCCGTGATACGATAGCTAGAGCGCGGAGGCTTATGTTAAAGACAGGCAAGACACACCTATTAGTGGATGATGGGAGTGGTAGGATAATCGGCTACGTCTCCCGCAGAGGCATCTTAAGAGCACTCACAGTTAAAGGCCCCCTATGGAGGAGGAGGGCACGTGACCCCGAGTTCCTAGAGATGATAGCCACCTTCAATCCCCCAGTCGTATCGCCAGACGCAAGCATCGAAGAAGCAGCGGCACTAATGCTATACCACAATGTGGATGCCCTCCTTGTGAAGGAGGGTGAGAGCCTCTTGGGGATGCTCACGAAGAACGACTTGGCTAGAGAGTACATGCAGAGCATGGCTGGTAGAGCATTTGTCGAAAACCTCATGCATCCAGGGAGGATGGGCGTGGTGACGAGGCATCACAGCATGGGCCACGTCGTGAGGGTCATGGAGATGAACTACCTAGACGCCCTAGTCGTAGCCGACGGCGAGAGGCCCATTGGGCTCATAAGCGAGAACAAGATGATCTTCACGCCACTCGAAGGGAGGTATGGAGGCATCAAGAGGCGCAGAATACTCTGGGTGAGAAAGCTTGAGAGAGCTGGGAGGAAGATGGGCAGATACGTCAAGGTCACGCCGTTACTCGCAGAGGACTTCATGGTCGAGCCCCCGCCACCAGTATCTCCACGCGTAGACGTGGTAGAGGCACTGAGGATAATGTTCGAGCACGACGTAGATGGAGTGCCAGTAGTCGATCAAGACAGGCTCGTGGGGATAATAACGAAGAGCGACGTCATAAGAGAACTAGCGAGGAGCAGCGTGAAGCCGATGGAGGAGAGAGTCGAAGAAGCACTAAGACAAGCAAAAGCAGGAATCAAAGCAAAAAGACAAACTATGACAAACCGAAAAGCCCCCTCAATTTCTCCCTAATCCACCAATCAGGGAAACTCCCATGGAAACCTCTCCTTAAGCCCCAGCAGCTCACCAACCTCACCCTCACTAAGCCTACGACCACGATGAGCAACATAAAACTCATAATACCTATCAAAAACAATAGACTTCCAACAGCCAAGTAACATACCGTAAAAATCATGAAGCAAATCAACAAGCCTCCCACTACCAACCTCAAAAACCCAAACAACAGACACACGATCATCCTTAGTCTTCTGAATAGATACAGGGTGAGGTCCAAGCCATGAAGTATAAGGCACTTGATTTCTATGGCTTCTTCTAAATTCGTTGAATTCAGCATAAGCACCTCAGCTTTAACGCCAGCCGATATAAAGCCTCCTAAATCGCTGTAAGCTATGATATCGCACGAATCTATAAGGCCATAGAAAAATCGATATTACTATGAAAAGCACTTGGATAATCAAGGAAAATCAGAGGGATTTATTATTTCTGCGTCTGGAAAGAACTTTTTAATAAGCATGATTTCCTTTGCCTCTCTAGGAGAGCCATAAATTTCCATCGGATGAGCATAGT
>QMSN01000195.1 GCA_003650865.1 Thermoprotei archaeon | reverse complement strand
TGGCATTTACAGGAACTTCTGAAGTATGAGGGTAAAGTGGCTCTTCTATTTGGTAGAGAGGACATAGGCTTAACGAACGAGGAGCTAGCATTATGTGACATATTAGTTCACATACCTACGAGTGAGGAGTATCCTGTGATGAACGTGACTCACTCCGTAGCGATACTGCTCTACGAGCTCTCGAAGAAGACCGTTAAGCCTAGGCTTAAGCTTGCAGGAGAGAACTTGCGATTAGTGGCCTTGCGATACTTCGATGAGATATTGGCCCTAATAGAGTACCCAGAGGGTAAGAGGAGGAGATCTCACCTCGTCTTCAAAAGACTTCTGGGGAAGTCTATGTCTTCAAGGAAAGAGCTTCTCACGCTACTTAGCGTCCTGCGTAAGCTAAGCTTAAAACTCAAGGAGGGCACTTAAGAAAAAGCTAAAAGCAACCTTAGACATTAGGGGGCTGAGGTGACTGTAATATGCCTCTCAGGCCAGCGCACTGCTATAGAATACTTAAGGGACCAGCTTACACGAGGAAGGAGTACATACATGGCGTCCCCCAGCCGAAGATAGTCAAGTTCACCATGGGCAACACGAAGGCCGACTTTCCTCTTACAGTACAGCTCGTATCTAAAGAGCCAGCGCAGATAAGGCACAACGCCCTTGAGGCCATGAGGGTCATATGCAGCAAGTACCTCTCCTCACGCCTCGGCGAGAACAACTTCTTCTTTAGGATACACCCGTACCCCCACCACGTGCTCAGGGAGAACAAGATGATGGCCTTCGCCGGGGCTGATAGGCTGCAGGACGGCATGAGGCTAGCGTTCGGGGATCCCGTAGGTACAGCGGCTAGGGTTAAGGCTGGTGACGTGATAGCGACTATAAAAGTCCCGCTCGACAAGCTTGAAGTGGCAAAAGAGGCTGCTCGAAGAGCCGCTTCTAAGCTACCAATGCCATGTGAGATAAGGGTTACCGTAAACGTGGAGGGTCAAGTAAAGCAAGCTTTGTAGCGCTGTAGCTCATGCTTTATGCTGGTGGCGCTGAGAACATCATGAACATAAATATTGCCATAAGCCCTACTATCATTAATAGCCACACTATGTTGAATATCTTAGACCTCTTCTGTCTTTTCGCGAACTCCTCCTCACATGCCCCCTCACAAAGCGGAGGCTCACGCTCTGGAGGGACTACTCCTCCACATATTATGCAGTGCCTGTGATTGGCAACGTTAAAGCCTTCCTGCTTCTTCCTCTTTGACGTACAACATCACCCACTTAGCACTTAGCTTAAGCTCACAGGAATATAATAAATGTGCTGCTCATAGTTGAGGTAAGCTTAATTTGCTCTTACCTCAACACATCTTTACAGGGTCAGTAAATATTCTTGAGGTGAGAATTTTTGAGTCAAGAGTTAATGAAAAAGTACGCCTCCATAAGTGAAGCGGAGTTCGAGAACCTCCTAACAGCTGAAGAGAAGAAGTGGGGTAGCGGCTGGGATCCAGCCTCAATAAAGGAGGAGCTGGGGTACTTCGAGCCCTTGCCTTATGCCACGGCGCTACAGACTTGTGAAGCTCAAAAGACGAAGATGTTCGGAGCGCTCTTTAAGAAGCCTTCTCCTCAGGAAGTCGTAGTGACGTCGGCTAGGCTCGAGGTAAGACCTTACTGGGTGGTGTCAGGTTACTACTTCTGTGCTTTCCTGAGGGATGCAGAGTACATGGTCTATGTGAATCCAGATGTCTTAGCGGTGTACCTTGAGGGCAAGGTCAGGCAGATTGCTCAGCCACAACCACAAGTAGCTGCTGCACCAGCTCCTGCGCCTCAACCTCAACAACAGGAGAAAGGGAAGCTAGGCTTCCTAAAGAAGCTTACTCCGATAAGTAGGCAGCCTCAGCCTCAACCTCAACAGGTGCAACAAGGATTCTTCCAGCTTAAAGATGCCATAGAGCTAGCGAGGGTGTATAATGAAGCCTACATCTACATGAACGGGATCACGGGGGTTGAGGACATCATGTTCGCTCAGACATACGCAGAGCATTATGGTGCTGTTAGGACGGCTAATGACCTAGAGGAGATAAGGAAGGCCTATTGGGAGAGGGCCTCTGGCATCCATGTAATAGGACCAGACCCCCCTGCTGTATCAAAGGAAAAGGTGGTAGAGGACTTAAAGGTTAAAGTGTTTTCACAGCCTGCAACCTACAAGAAAGTCGTGGAGAATGTCTTTGACATAACAAGGCTATCCCTCGTGTACATGCCCTTCTATCACTTCGAATTGCAGTACAGAGATAGGATAGGGACTATGATAATTAACGGAGTCTCTGGAAAAAGTCTTAACGTGACGTAAACTTCCTCCTACTTTTTATTGCCTCTTCGAGCAGTATACGCTTCTCGACGTGAGCAACGACCTTCCTTACTCTCACGACGGCGTCAGGGTTCACCGATACGCTATCAATGCCTTGCCTCACAAGCCACTCTACGAAGTCCTCGAAGTACGAGGGTCCCTGACCACATATGCTTACGGTCACGCCATGCTTATGGGCAACCCTTATGAGCCGGCTTATAGCCCTTAAAACCGCTGGATCCCTCTCATCGAAGTACCTTGGGTCGAGCTTGGGCAGTATCTCAGAGTCCCTATCGACACCTAGGATTAGCTGTGTAAGGTCATTGCTGCCTATGCTGAAGCCATCGATGTACTTGCAGAACTTATCTGCTAGGAATATCACGCTGGGGAC
>QMSN01000194.1 GCA_003650865.1 Thermoprotei archaeon | reverse complement strand
CATTCACGCTAGCATTGGTCTGCTGCTTCGTCTTCATGCTGTTCTACCTGTTCATCTTCATCGATGTCCTAGTGCTGAGGTTCAAGAAGCCTGAGGAGAAGAGGCCCTTCAGAATGGGTGGTCCAACGAGGTTCCCGATACTGGCGTTCATAGGGCTCATAGCGACCATAATCATCCTCGTGTACTCGCTAGCTCCACCGTACGGCGATCCGACGACCCTGTACTACGGTGGACCTTACTGCATAGTGCTCTTCATAGTAGCCCTCATAATATACTATGTGAAAATAGCTGGTAAGCCCTCAACCCCTCCATCGAGCTGAACTAACCCAAACCTCTTTTTTCCCAGTTTACGTCATACTAGTTTGACCGGAGGAGTTCTGCATGTCGAGCTATGGGATTAAGGTTTCTGAGGAGGTTGTAGCCTTCATCTGCATAAGCGTCCACCCTCGAGATAGGTATCCAAGCGTAGTCGACGAGCTCGTCAAACTCAACTCTGTCAAGGAGATTTACGGGGTGACGGGGGAGTACGACCTTGTAGTTAAGCTTCAAGCTAAGAACGTTAAGGAGTTCAGTGAGGTCTTAGGGAAGATAGGCTCTTTAAGCGGTGTAGCTAAGACATACACTATGCTTGTAGTCGACCTGATAAAGCCCTAGGCTCTTTAGACCTCTTCCTTTATGACGTCTATGGCTATCATGGTCGTCGTCTTCAGTATCTCCTTTATCCTAGGCGTCTTGACGTATATGAACCTCCACAGGTCCTCTAAGCTCTTAGCCCTAACCTTGACGAGTATGTCAAATGCACCTGTAACAGTGACTAGCTCCACGACGTCGTCGAGCTTGAGGAGCTCACTTATAACCTTACTAGTATCGGCTGGCCTAACCTCAAGCCCCACGTAGCCAACTATGTTCTTGCCCAGCTTGGACTCATCTATGACAGCCGTGTAGCCCTTAATCACCCCGATTCTCTCAAGCCTCTTAATCCTCTTGTACACAGTTGCTACTCCTACACCTAGCTCCTCAGCTATCTCCTTGTAGGACGCCCTGCCATTCCTCCTCAGCATCTCTATAATCTTCTGGTCCACCTCATCAAGCTCTACAGCCACGCTCAACACCCAGCTTGACTATTAGCGAACTCAGACCTCCTAAACAAATCTTTCCCCTCCTCACGTGGCTTGAGGACAAGTAGTATACTTGGCGTAAGTAAAAAACTTTTACTCTTGCAAAGGTAAGCTTTATAATCTTTTTACTGGAATTAAATTAGTGGGGGAAAAGTGTATGGAGCTCCCGTATGAAGAGGAGATACGCAAGCTATCTCATCCAGAAGCTCCCAAGATAGTAACTAAGGAGATACCTGGCCCTAAGGCTAAGGAGGTACTTAACAAGGTCTATGAGCTGGAGACCGTGACCCTCCTAGCGCCTTACGTCATACCGTTTGTGTGGTATGAGGCTAAGGGCTCCACCATAATGGATCCCGACGGCAACATCTTCATAGACATGACCGCCGGCATAGCTGTAAACGCTGTAGGCCACAGCCACCCCGAGGTTGTGGAGGTCATTAAGGCTCAAGCTGAGAAGCTCATGCACACAGTGGACATGCCCAGCCCTAAGAGGGTTGAGCTGATGGAGAAGCTCTCAAAGATAGCTCCAGGAGAGATGAAGGGCAATGTGAGAGTTGCCTTTGCCATGAGTGGAAGCGACGCAGCTGAGATGTGCCTCAAGTTCGCTAGGTGGTTTACCGGTAGAGCTGAGATAATAGCTTTCCATGGGGGCTACCACGGCATAACAACTGGCACTCTAGCTTTAACTACGAATCCAGCTTACAAGAAAGGACTTCCACCACTGGTCCCAGGCATACACTTCGCGCCCTATGCCTACTGTTACAGGTGTGCTTTCGGCCAGAAGGGCTACCCAGACTGCGACTTGCAGTGCGCTAGGTACGTGGAGGATCTCATAACTAAGCCAGGCGTAGGTCTAACAGATAAGCCAGCAGCCGTGATCATGGAGCCAGTTCAAGGAGAGGGAGGCTACATACCTCCACCAGGTGAGTTCGTCAAGTGGGTCTGGAAGGTCTGTAAGGAGAACGACGTCGTCTTCATAGACGACGAGGTTCAAAGCGGGTTCTGCAGGACTGGCAAGTGGTTCGCCATTGAGCATTGGGGGTTGACCCCTGACCTCTTAAACCTAGGCAAGGCTCTTGGAGGGGACTTCCCAGTTGCAGCTGTTGTTGGCTTGAAGAGGTTAATGGACAATCTCCCCAAAGCCTCACAGCCAGTGACGTTCGCTGGTAATGCTTTGGGCTGCGCTGTAGCCTCGAAGAACATAGAGCTCATGAAGAGGTATAGGCTCGACGAGAGGGCTGCTAAGCTCGGCGACTACTTCATGAAGATGCTCAAGGAGCTCGAGGCTGAGTCCAAGATAATTGGTGAAGTGAGGGGGCTAGGGCTCATGATAGGTATAGAGATGGTCAAGGACAAGAAGACCAAGGAGCCCATGGACCTCGACAAGATGGTCTGGCTAGTGCACAGGATGAGGGATAAGGGTGTGCTAGCGATGATATGCGGCCGCTGGGGGCAGGTCTTCAGGTTCATGCCTCCACTGGTCATAACGAAGGAGATGCTGGACAAGGTCTACGAGGTCTTCAGGGACTCTGTGAAGGAGCTTGAGAGACAGCTTTAAGGTGGTGGCATGAAGTACAAGGGGTATAACGGAAGGTTCTGCGTTGTAGACCT
>QMSN01000193.1 GCA_003650865.1 Thermoprotei archaeon | reverse complement strand
CTTCCCTCGATACTGACTGGTGTCAAGACGAGTATAGGGGTTGCTTGGATGTGTGTAGTTGCAGCTGAGATGTTCGGCGCTCCAGGATTGGGCTACCTGATAATGAATTACAGGTACTTACACGACATAGCGGCTGTCGTGGCGGTGATGGTGGTAATAGGCTTCCTAGGCTTAGCTCTCGAAGTAGCTGTGAAGCTCATTGAGAACAGAGTGTTGAGGTGGCAGAAGGGCTTAATGGGTGTGTCTAGATGAGGGAGATAGAGGTCGTAGAGCTCGTGAAGAGGTTTAACGACCTCCTCGTAGTCGATGGAGTGTCCTTTACAGTCGACAGTGGGGAGTTTGTGTGTATAGTGGGTCCCTCTGGGTGCGGCAAGACCACGCTCATCAGGATGATAGCTGGCCTCGAGAAGCCCGACAAGGGCTGCGTGAAGATTGAGGGTGAAGAGCTTACGTCATCTAGGAAGGGGCTCTACGGCTATGTGCCTCAAGACGATGCCCTCATGCCCTGGAGGACTGTGCTAAACAACGTGATGCTGGGGCTCGAGCTCATGGGCGTTGATGGGAGAGAAGCCTACGAGAGGGCTCAGGAGGTTATATCGATGGTTGGGCTTAAGGGATTCGAGGACTACTACCCGCATCAGCTATCGGGCGGCATGAGGAAGAGGGTTGCTATAGCTAGGGCTCTAGCGGTTGACCCCAGGATACTGCTCATGGACGAGCCCTTCGCCAACATAGACGCCCAGACGAGGTGGATAATGCAGAAGGAGCTCATGGCCTTGTGGAGCAAGTTCAAGAAGACCGTGATATTCGTGACCCACAACGTCGAAGAGGCTGTCTACTTAGCTGATAAGGTCATAATGCTCACCAAGAGGCCAGCTAGAGTCAAGAGGGAGATAGCAATTGACCTACCTCGACCTCGAGATAAGCTGAGCCAACCCTTCGTTAAGTACAGGGAGAGAATTATAGACATGCTGAGAGAGGAGGTTCCTGAGATATAGGTCAGCGCTTCGACCATTAGGCGTGAAAGGTTAGATACGTCAGCTCATGAGGCTTTGCACCCCTCCTCTCTAAACCCGGAACTCCATAGGCATCTGCTCTGCACTGCTTGCAGAGCCTAAACTGCTGTATGTACTTCGAGGCCTCATCCCTAGCCCTCTTAAGCTCTTCGCACGTTGGAGGCCTATGGTCTTTAAATGAGTGTAGGGGTATGAGGGGTATGATGTTCTGGATGAACGCTCCCAGCTCAGCAACTTTCTTAGCGACCTCTATGACCTCGCTGTCATTGACCTCAGGTATAAGCACCGTGTTCACCTTGACTAGGAAGCCCAGCTCAACAGCTCTCTTCAAGCCTCTAAGCTGCTTCTCTACGAGTATCCTCGAAGCCTCTAAGCCTCGAATGAGCTTGCCGTCGAGTATTATGAACTCGTATATTCTCGAAGCAACCTCGGGGTTCAAAGCGTTGATGGTCACGGTCACAGTCCTCACACCAAGCTTCTTGAGGAGGCTAGCCCTATCCTCGAGGAGCAAGCCGTTAGAGGCCACGCACTTTATGAGGTCTGGGTGCCTCTCGTCGATTAGCTTAAGGGTCTCAAAGGTCTCATCGTTGAACAAGGGCTCGCCGGGGCCAGCTATCCCTATAACCCTTAAAGCCTTGTCTTCGGATGCCAGCTTATCAACAAGCTCAGCTGCTTCACGAGGCTTCAGTATCCTAGACGTAACTCCAGGCCTATACTCGCACTTGTCTATCCCCCTCTTGCAGTAGCCGCACTGAATATTGCATTTAGGCGCTACTGGCAGGTGTAACCGTGCATACTCAAAGTGGGCTTTGGGGTTAAAGCATGGGTGACATGCAAGCCAGTGAGCAAACTTGCTCCCCATCCCCCTCGACTTCAACTCCTCAACTCTCTTGGCTACACCGAGCTCCTCCCTAGAGCTCATGACCCTACCTCCTAGACCTCAAGTTTTCAACCACGCTTGAACCCCAACCCTCAGTGAAGTGTTTAAGCTTCTCCTCTGGGCTCATAGCCCTAATCTTATCGAGGTACTCGTCGACTTCTCGTTGAACCCAGTCCTTCTCGACAACATCTCTAATGGGGTTTAAAACGACGTCAACAGGCAAGTCAGGGTACTGCCCTACAACCTTAATCTTGTATATGGGGGGTATGCATGATAGGTCCACCCCCACGTCCCAAGACCTCTTCCAAGAGGGCATGGAGAGAGCGAAGTCTAAGGTTGCATCACAACCAAGCCATACACCTCCTAGGTGCACCTCAGCTAACACGTGGATTACTGAGCTTGGGAAGAGCTCGTAGACCCTTGGAGGAAGATATGGCTTTAGAACTCTTGAGTCCACCTCTTCAAGTCTATACCTAGCCGGTATGCCAGCGGCTCTCAGAAGAGCCACTTGAAGGCTCGCCTTGTTGAAGCATATGCCCTTCCTGCTCCTCAAAACCTCAATAGCTGGCTTAACCCCCTCAATAGTCCACTTAACGGCGTCCCTTACGAACATGTAGAGGGACTTAACGGCGTCAGCTACCTCAAGCCCGCTCGTGAGCTTAACAGCTAGCTCAGCTATCTCGGGGTGGTCGGATTGAGCTAGGTTCGTCGGCTTCAAGTACTCGGACGCCTCCAACTCGATGGCCCCCAGCTATGAGCTTAACTGTAAGCTATGACGCTCCTATAAAATCTCTCCTAGGTGTTCAAAGCTGTTGAGAATGCATAGCTAGAAGCCGTTTTAAGCCCAAGGAGGCATAGTAGCTG
>QMSN01000192.1 GCA_003650865.1 Thermoprotei archaeon | reverse complement strand
CCTACCTGAGGGGCATAGGGTTCACTTAACGTTTAGTGAGGTCTCTAAGAGGGGTGCGACTTTCACCATAAGGAAGTATAGGCCTGAGAGGTTTACGATAATAGACCTCATCAAGCTCGGGACCTTATCGACCGACATAGCCGCCTACCTTTGGATCATGGTTGAGAACCTCAGGTCGATACTGATATGTGGTGCGACGGCTTCTGGAAAGACAACTCTTCTGAACGCCATAGCTGCCCTCATAAGGCCCGAGGCCAAGATAATAACCATTGAGGAGACTAGAGAGCTAGTACTTCCACATGAGAACTGGGTTCCACTAGTAACTAGAATTGGAACTGCGGAGGGGATTCAGGAGATATCGGCCTTCGACCTCTTGAAGTCAGCTCTCAGGCAGAGGCCCGACTACATAATTGTCGGCGAGGTTAGAGGTGAAGAGGCCTACGCCCTCTTCCAAGCAATAGCCACTGGCCATGGCGGCCTATGCACGATACACGCTGAAACCATAGAGTCAGCCATTAGGAGGCTTCAGACGAAACCTATGAACGTGCCGAGGGAGCTAATACCGATGGTGGGGGCCTTCATCCTAGTGGCTAGGAGGAAGGTGAGGGAGCTCGTAGTCAGGAGGATCATAGAGATAGATGAAGTGACAGGGCTTGACCCTAGGAGCGGAGAGATCATGATAAACCCAGTTTACAGGTGGGATCCCGCTACGGACTCGTTCGTCAAGCTCATGGCTGATGGAAGCATAATACTCGCTAGGAAGATAGGGGCTGACGGCATTTCAAGTGAGGTTGAGAGGAGGAAGCTTATACTCGAGTGGATGGCTAGGAAGGACTTGTCTAGACACCAGGACGTGGCGAACGTCATTAGGAACTACTACTTGAGGCCTAGGGAGACCTTTGAGAGAGCTAGAAGCGAGCTCATGAGGCTTGCTGCCTCAGTGACTGGGTGAAGGCTCATGGCGAAGGGGGGAGGGCTCCTCGAAGGCTTGGCTGCTTTCAGCTATAGGGTCTTGAAGCCTAAGTCTAATGAGCCCTACTTCCCCTTCATCAAGGACAGCTTCTTGACAGCTCAGATAAACGTGCCGTTTCCAGCTTACACGTCAGCCATCGTTGTCTTAACGGTGATCGTGGGTGTAGTGGCTACAGTCGTTTCGTTCTTCGTCCATTTCTTCATACTCAAGTTCCCCCTCATGTGGAGCATACTCCTAACCGCTGTGTGGGGCATATTAGGGGCTGCCGCCACCTTAGCCTCCGGGGTCTACTACCCCTCGTTGAAGTCCAAGAGCTTGGCTCACAGGATAAACCTGACCTTGCCATACGTCGTCGAGTACATGGCTGCCCTAGCAGCTGGTGGAGCTAGCATAGAGACCTTGCTGAAGAGGATAGCTGAGGTTGAGAAGGAGAAGGCGTTGAAGGGGATCTTCGGCTTCGCCCTCAAGAACATGAAGCTCTTCAACATGGATCCCGTGCTCTCCCTGCTAGAGGCTGCTAAGAGGTCTCCTTCAGCCCACTTGAGGAACCTGCTTCAGGGGCTGGCCACGGTCATAGCCTCGAGCGGCGACATCGCAAGCTACCTCTCCGAATTCGCTAAGAGCCTAGTCGATCTTCGACGCAACTCCCTCAGGAGGGTTTTGACGAGCATGGGCTACATAACTGAGGTCTACGTGGCCCTCGTGGTGGTGGGTCCGGCCATACTGATAACCATGATGCTCATAGTGACGCTGCTCGGCTACTCCCTATTCGGCTTTGACCCCACGCTACTCACAATGCTGATGACATTCTTGGGAATACCGTTCCTTTCAGCCCTCATGCTAATAATCATGGATAGAACTCTGTCATCGGTGTAAGCCTTGGTGACCTACGGCAAGTACTTCTCAAGAGCTCAGAAGGCTGCTGTCTACGGTGTGGCTACAGCCTCAGCCATAGCGATCTTCTACCTCCCGTTCCTAGTCAAGCTCTACTTCCCAGAACCCCCCTACTTCATCCCTCTAAACCAGAAGGCGAACATAGTGTTCTGCGTAGGCATCCTAGTGCTATGCCTGATAGTGGGGATAGCTGAAGACTTGGACTTCAATTGGAGGAGGAGGGTTGAGCTCAGGATATCGAGCCTCATAAGGGACCTGATAGACTTGATGAGGGCTGGCATGCCATTCCCCCCAGCTCTAAGGGAGTGTGCTAAGCGAGATTACGGGCCTCTAACCAAGGAGCTTCACAGAGTCGTCGGGAAAATGCTGATAGGCGTCGACATAGAGGACTCCATAAGCGACTTGGCTAAGAGGATTAGGACCCCCCTCATGGAGAAGGTCGCGACGCTGCTCATCGAGGTTAATAGGAGTGGAGCGAGAGCTATAGACATACTTCAATCGTACTTAGCCCTCCACTCGACCATTGAGGCCTACGAGGCAGAGAAGGAGACTCAGCTTAGGCCTTACACAGCCGTCATGTACATAACGTTCGTGGTCTACCTACTAGTTGCGTACATCTTAGTCACTCAGTTCCTAACACCCTTAACAACAGGTGCAACAGAGCTTGTAAAGGGTATTATAGACATAAACTTCTACAAGTCCATATTCTTCTATTGCGGTGTTTTTGAGGCCATAGCCGCTGGCCTAGCCATAGGGAAGATAACGAGGGGTGTATCCGTCACCGGGCTTAAGCACTCAGCCGTCATGTTGTTCATGTTGATAGCGGTCTACACACTCCTTATGATGTGACTTCACGTCAAGTCGCTTAGGACGCTCCTAATGGCCTCCTCTAGCTCTACGAGGTTT
>QMSN01000191.1 GCA_003650865.1 Thermoprotei archaeon | reverse complement strand
GGTGGACTCAGTTAGCGAAGATGTTTGGAGGAGGGTTAATAGGCCTCACAGCTCTCTTAAGCTTGAGAGGATACTTGAAGGGATCCTTGAGTTCTCGAGGAGTTATCGAGGTAAACTGGTCACCGAGACCATGCTCGTCCAAGGCTTAAACGACAGTGAGGAGAGCTTGAGGTACACAGCGGGCTTCATAGCTCAAGTCAAGCCCAGTGTGGCTTACATATCAATACCCGTCAGGCCTCCAGCTGAGAGGTGGATTAAGCCTCCAAGCGACTCCAGCTTAGTGGCAGCTTACAGCATATTTAAGGAGACCGTCGACGCGCAAGTGGAGCTCCTAGCATCAATAGAGCCTCCTCCTGAAGTCAGGGGCGACGCGGTCAAGTACTTAGTCTCAACCGTGTCAGTTCACCCCTTAAAACTCGAGTACGCAGTTAAAATCCTAGAGGACTCCGGCTTAAACCCAAGCGACGTGCTAGACGAGCTTGTGAAAAGTGAGGTAATCTCTAAGGTCGAGTATGGAGGCTCAACATTCATAATTAAGAGGTTCAAGTAACCTAAACACAGTAACTCTACGGCAAGAGCTACACGCTAGTGTACATGCTATTAGGTACCATTAGGTAAATGTCTATGAGCACCGCTTTTCAACGTGAGGACTTGAAGAAGGGTTGATGGGTCGACTTGGATTGGAGGAACGAGATTTTCTATGCTCTCTGTGTAGCCTCGAAGCTGTAGAGCATTGCTATGCTGCCTATTACAGCTACGCACCCGAGCACCTGTAGAGGCTCCAAGCGCTCGCCCAACACTAAAAATGCTAGAATTACCGCTGTGACTGCTTCAACTGTCGAGTACACATTTGCTCTGCCAGCCTCGGTCAAGTTAAGCCCTAGCACGAATAGCAGGTTCGCCAGCGCTGTGGGTATCACGGCTAAGGCCAGTATTAGAGCTGTTGAGTAAAGCGTGAAGACTATTGGACAGAAGCCTGTGGCGAGGTCAGCCACGAAGATGGCTAAAGCCCCGAAGCCCACGGTGAAAGTCATGACCGTGAAAGTCGAGGCCCCCCTGTTCATCGCCTTCTTGGAGGACACTATGTAGATGGAGTAAAAGAGCCCCGCTAGAAGCCCCACAATGATCCCCGTGTAATTGACCTTGACGTAGGATAGGTCATAGCCCTTAACAGCCAAGTAGCAGCCCACGAAGACTAGCACCACTGAAACCACCTTAACTGCACTTATCTTCTCACGTAGTGATGGGCTCGCCGTTATCAAGGTGAATATGGGCGCTGTGTAGAGTAGAACTACAGCTAGTGAGGCCCCTATCAGGTCCACTGCGTAGAAGTAGAACAGGGTTCCGAAGCCAACACCCAAGACCCCTGCTAAAGCTAGGAGTGAGAGGCTTCCTCGATCCACAGCTAGGAGCCTCTTACCCCTCCACGCATAAGCTACAGCTAGCAGAATAACGAAGCCTATGCTGAGCCTATAGGCGACCACTGTTAAGGGGGAGTAGCCGAGCTCCATGGTTAGCTTCCCGAGAACCCCAGCTGTACCCCAACACACACCTGCGCTAAGCACTAGTAGAGCTCCGAGGACTCTACTCATCAGCTCAACCTCGACTTGGGCTAGGACAATCCTGAGAGCTATATTTTAACGTATCCCCACATCTAAGGCGAAGCCCATAGAATCTATGGAGAGCTAGGTTGAGCTAAGCGGAGCTTCAGCTATACTGCTTTAATCCTCCAGCCGCATATGTCGTTGGCGCATATAATCCCTGAGATCACTACTGCCTCTACTCCACCACCTGGAAAAGTTGATGCTCCAACCAAGTATAGTCCCTTTATCGGGGTCTTGAAGTAGGGCCTCTTAGTCCCAATGGACTGGTCGAAGGCGTAGATCGCCCCCTCAGGCATGGAGGTGTACCTCTCAAACGTCTTGGGGGTTGCTGCGTCGCAGATGACTATGTGGCTGCTTAAGCCTGGAATCGCTCTCTCAGCCTTACGAATTAGCATTTCAGTCATCTCCATCTTCTTCCTAAGGTACTCTTCAGTCCCTCTCTCCGGGAACTCGTGGTAGTTGGCGCCCATGAGTATCGTGACGCTGGCCCCACCTCTAGGGGCTAAGCTTGAGTCGGCATTTGAGTTCACCACGACATCGCAACCTTCATCTAGGTCCTTGATGAGCGTTGGGTACTCGGATAGGTCCATGTCGAGCCCCAAGAAGACCATGAAGCAGGAGGGGGACATCTTCAATCCCCTTATGTACTCCACGAACCCCCTATCTAGGTGCTCCTCTCCGACGAGCTCTAGGAACGTTGTCTTGGCGTTCGCGTTCGACACCACTATGGTGCTCCTGAACACCTTGCCTCCAACTCTCACGCCTTTAACCCTCCCATCCTCCACTATGATCTTGTCAACTCTATGCCTCACCAAGACCCTTCCTCCACAACTCTCAATGACCCTCCTCAAGGCTTCTGCGAAGTTCTGTGCTCCCCCCTTAGGGTAGTATCCTCCATACATGTAGTATGAGAGGCATGCTGTGAGAGCTGAGCTTGCAGAGGTCTTCTCGGGCTTAGTCCCCAAGTAGCCGAGCAAAGCGCATAAAAAGCTCTTCAAGTCCTCGTCCTTGAAGTGCTCGTCGAGCTTCTCCTTATACGTCTTGTTCATCCAATCGTAGAAGTGGGGATGCTCTTTAGGGTAGTTGCGGAGCTTGTCGTCTCCAAACACCTTCGGTATTAGCCAAGCTGGTAGAGGCGCGCCGTAGACATCAGCCTCTCTATAACACTCCTCATAGGCC
>QMSN01000190.1 GCA_003650865.1 Thermoprotei archaeon | reverse complement strand
GTATCGAGCTTCTCAAGTGTAGGGGCATCGCTATGCACACGCTTCTAGGCCTACCTCCATAGAGGGCCTCATCAGTCCAGTTGCCAGGTGTATGAGCTAAGAATGCTGGCATTCCTGACTCGGCTGCATGCCTTGATGCAAATATCACGCCTGATGCCTCGACGACTTGCTCAACCTCGTCTAGGTATATGGTCTCACGAGGAAACGTTATTATGGCTACGTCGCCCCACCTATAGACCTCTTCTCCATGAACATCCTCGCCCGACGGCTTAAAGTTGAAGTTCTCTAGCAGCCTAGACCTTATGTTCATGCTGGCCGGGTCGCTCTTAGAGCACACTATGGCTATGCCAGCTTTGAGCATACTCTTCACTCACGCGAGTAAGCTTAGTATGGCTCTAGCCATGTGAAGCTTATTCTCTGATTGAACCCACACAGCTGAGTGTTCTGGGTCGTCTATGACGTCGTCAGTGACCTCCTCGCCTCTATGAGCTGGCAGGCAGTGCATGAATATGTAGTCGCTCGACGCGTGCTCTAAGAGCCTCTTGTTGACCTGGTACTTAGGTAGGAAAACCCTCATTCTCCTCTCCCTCTCTCCCTCAAAACCCATGCTGACGAAGACGTCTGTGTACACGACGTCTGCACCATCAACTGCAGCCATGGGGTCCTCCACAACCTCAATTTTAGACCCTGACTTCTCCGCGTTTTTTAGGGCGAGTGCGAGCACGTCGCTCTTAGGCTTAAACTCAGAGGGGCATGCGACCGCCATGTCAAGCCCAAGCTTGCTGCAACATATGAGGAGGCTGTGACACGTGTTCGCCCCGCCGTCACCTATGAAGGCCACCTTGAGCTTCCTCCTCCCCTTAACCTCGAACATGGTGAAGACGTCCGTCAAGGCCTGCGTCGGGTGGTGTAAGTCGCTTAACCCATTTATCACGGGTATCGTGGAGTACTTAACGAGCTCCTCAATAGTCCTGTGGCTCCTAACTCTAGCAATGATGCAGTCAGCCATCCCCGAGAGCACTCTAGCGGTATCCGATATGGCCTCACCTCTAGCGAGTTGGGTCTCTGAAGCTGAAGCATAGATGGGATATGCTCCTAAGCTTGAAGCAGCCACTTCAAAGGCTATCCTAGTCCTAGTCGAGGGCTTCTCGAACAACATGCATACATACTTGCCCTCGAGAATGCTACTCCTCCTCTCCCCCTCTCTCCACCTCTTCTTGAGCTCAAAGCACCTATCAATCACCAAGTCTATTTCGTGAGGGCTAAACTCCTGAAGTGTTGCTATGCTCCTCCCCTTGAGGCTCATACCCTGCCCTCCGTGTTGAACAGAAACGTTAAAGCACATCAAGGTTTATAAGTAGTTCTACCCAACTAATCACCTTGGAGTTGTGAGGGGTTGAGCAGTAGTGGATAAGCTTTCTGAGCTTAAGGACTTCCTCTACGGCCTGCTGGAGGCTAGGGATAAGCTTAAGGAGCTATACGGCCCTTCATCTCTGCCATCAGAGGTCAGAACCCCTGTTAGAGGGACTGTGGTTGTTAAGAGGGGCTTCGCCAAAATGCAGAAGGGCGGTGTGTGCATGGACGTCACTAACGTTGAGCAGGCACAGATAGCTGAAGAGGCTGGAGCGGTGTCCGTCATGGTCCTGGACAAGCTGCCCTACGACGTGAGGAAGGCTGGCGGAGTAGCTAGGATGGCTGATGTGAAGGTGATAGAGGAGGTCATGGCTAACATAACGATACCCGTTATGGCTAAGTGCAGGATAGGCCACTACATGGAGGCCAAGGTCCTCGAGCAAATTGGTGTGGACATGATAGATGAGAGCGAGGTTCTAACCCCCGCCGACGAGAAGCACCACATAAACAAGTGGCTCTTCACAACACCATTCGTAAACGGCGCTAGAAACCTCGGCGAGGCTTTGAGGAGGATATACGAGGGCGCAGCTATGATAAGGACTAAGGGCGAAGCTGGCACGGGCAATGTGTCTGAGGCCGTTAAGCACATGAAGCTCATCATGGGCGAGATTAGGTCCCTGAGAGCCATGAACGACGAGGAGCTCCTAGATGCAGCTAAGAGCTACGATGTGCCCTACGAGCTCGTCAAGGAGACCGCTAGGCTCGGCAGGCTACCAGTCGTGAACTTCGCTGCAGGCGGCATAGCTACTCCAGCCGACGCGGCTTTAATGATGCTTCTAGGCGCAGACGGAATATTCGTGGGCTCAGGGATATTCAAGTCCTCTGACCCCGAGTCTAGGGCTAAGGCTATAGTGCTAGCCACAACGTACTGGGACGACCCTGAGACGGTCGTCGAGGCCTGCAAGATGGTTTCAGAGAAGAAGTCCATGATAGGGATGGACATAAAGACCCTTAAGCCAGAGGAGATGCTCCAGCTGAGGGGTGTGTAGAGCTGGTCACAGCTGGTGTAGTGGCAATTCAAGGGGATGTCTTAGAGCACGTAGATGCGCTCAAGCTAGCCATGGCTAGGCTCGGCCTAGAGGGCTCCGTCAAGGCGGTTAAGAGGTCAGTAGACCTAGAGAAGCTGGACTGCGTGGTCATCCCTGGCGGTGAGAGCACGGTCATAGGTAGAGTTGCTGAGAGAAAGGGTCTACTAGGAGCTTTGAAGAAGAGGATTGAGGATGGACTACCAGTCTTCGGCACGTGTGCTGGAGCAATACTGCTCGCCAAGGAGGTCTACGACGCCAAGGTCGGGGAGGTGGATCAGCCGCTGCTGAAGGTCATGGACGTAAGGATAGCTAGGAACTACTACGGGAGGCAGAGAGAGTCATTTGAAGTAGACCTGCACATACCAGTCTT
>QMSN01000189.1 GCA_003650865.1 Thermoprotei archaeon | reverse complement strand
GAGAAGCTCTACTTCACAGCTGTCCTAGACAAGAGGTATAGGGGTAGAGGCCCCGGCTACGGCATGCTCCTATTCATGGATGAGAAGGGTAGAGTTAGGGTTCACCCAACGCCTGAGGGAGTAGATAAGGAGATCACTGTGGAGGCTAGGCATCCATACCTGTTCCTCTCAAGCCCCTACTCAGGCCTCTACGTGTTCTCTCTCGAAGACCCCAAGTGGGTTAAGATACTGGATGCCAACACCACGAGGGTCTACGTGGACGACGACTACAACCTGTACGTGGGCACCATAGGCGATTGGTGGTACATAGGCTGGAAGAGGCCTGATGGATGGGAGTGGGAGCATGTAACTGTTCCGTGCGATAACAACACGATATTCCACTTCATAGTTCCAGACCCCGTTAACGAGAAGAGGCTTTGGTTTGGCGCTGGAGGTGTATCCAACATATACTCCTTCTCAGCTCGAGGCAGCGGAAACGCCTTTATAGGTGTTGGCTGCTGGGATGGGGAGTGGCATGACGTGCATGTGAAGAGTGACTGGGCGATAACGATAGCTTTCATAGGTGAAGAGACGGTGGAGACACCTTGTGGGCCAGCCACGAAGTACGCCCTCATACCTCAAGCCGGCAAGAACAACATACAGAAGACTGAGGATGGAGGGTATACTTGGAGGAGGTCCTACAATGGGATTTACGCCGACACCATAAACGCCTTGAACTACATCTCGTCGGGCATATGGAGGGGTAGCATAGCGGTTACAGCTGTCTCAGGGACTCAGGTGACGACGGATATGGGCGACAGCTGGCTTGAAGGCGTCGACTTCACTCTTGGAAGAGCTGAGGGTGGAGGTAAGCTGCCCGGCTACCAGTGGTGTGTAGTGTCTCCAGACGTGAAGGTGAAGGGCATCTACGACCTAATAGTATCTACTGGATACCCAAGCCCTGAGGGCGGTGACGGCGTCTTTGGAGTAGACCTCTCCTCACTCTCCTCTGGAGGTCGCCTTAGAGCTGAGAAGCTGATAGATGGCCCCCACTACGAGATGGTTGTGCTCAACGGCAAGCTGTACGCTGGAAGCATGGAGAGCGGAGTCGACGTACTCGACTTGGAGAGCCTAGAGGTCACTAAGATACCCATACCCGGTAAGGGGGTTCTCGTCAGGCTTTTCGACGGCAAGATATTCATAGCTTCATACGAGGACCCCGCATTTGAAGGTGACATGTGGAGGTGGTCTGGGAGGAGAGGGAAGCTGTACGTCTACGAGGACGGCGAGTACCAAGTGGTCTACGACGGCTACGTAGCCTCCTTCTTCGTGAACAACAGCGAGCTCATAGCTCTATCCCTGGGGCACCTAGTCTACAAGCCAAATGTGTACTCAAGCGAGGTAGTTGAAGTTGAGCTTCCAGACGCGATCTACAGCGACTTAGCCGTCGACTGGGATCACGGGATAATCTTCCTATCAACATTCGACTCAGATACTCCTGGAGTCCTGTGGACAACCATTGATGAGCTGAGGGAGGGCCATGTCGAGCTTAGACCTCTAGTCGACGGCTTGCTCACCATGAGGGTGAGGAACCTCCTCTACGTGGACGGATACCTCTTCGCTGGAACAGAAGGCCACTCAGTCTGGAGAGCTAAGCTACAAGTGAGCTTTAGCGAAGCCTCCACCTAACCACTTCAAGTCATCCACGCACCCACCAAGAGAATTTTTAAAGCCCCCAAGCAGAATTGAGACGAGTGCGCGGGGGTGGCCGAGGCCCTTAAGGGCGGGATTCAGGTCAAAGGCGCAGGGCTTAGGATTACCGACCCGCGGCACCAGCCCGGGTCGGTAAGAGGTCACCCTGTGGCGAAGGCCTGCGTGGGTTCAAATCCCACCCCCCGCACTAACTCTTGCTCTTTAAGCTAGGTGATCTTCATTGAGGCTTAGACGTAAGGCTCTTAACTTTAAGATTTGTTAAGCAAATATGGTTAAGGTTGGCTAATGCGTTTTTGCATAATATCAATTAAAGTAATCTGATGAGTTTCTTTTTCTTCTCGAAGACTATATCGTAATCGCGAGATTTCATGGCTTCATCAGGGAATTTAGGTTGTATTCCGACTTCAATGAGGTTTTCAGCCATGGCATTAACCCATAGTTCTTCGATTTCCTCTTTGCTTAAACCTTTGGTTGTGAAGTACTTTTCAAACTCCTCCTTAGTTATGATATCTGATGCATAATGTCTGAAGACTTCATCTATCAACTTCTTAATCTTTATCCTTTCTTTCATGTTTCAACATTCTCCTTACATTATTTAATTCAACAGCCCATGTGGCGTCTGGAAACAACTCTTTCATTTTCTCCCAAACCCACTCTTCAGGAATTTCTGAAGATATTTCACTTATAAGCTTCCTAATTTCTTCCACTTTTTTCATAGTTAATTTCCTATCTCTGTATTCCTTGAAGATCGCATATTGTTTTTGAAACCTTTTGGCCTTCCAAGTTCCTGGTAACATGCCATATTCATGGTAAATCACGTCTATGACCTCAGGTGAATGTATTAATGCATACCATGCAACGGTTACCCTTCCGTCTTTGCTTACATGAATTGACTTAGGATAGAGCTTTGGCAGCGCTTTCTTGCCGAGATTTCTATGGGCACCATAAAAAGCCTGAACTTCATCATAGAGGAGTGCAGGGCAATTTTGGAGGATCTTGCTGTAGACCTTGCTATATTTTACTTTACTAGCAAGTATCTTCCTATTTCCATTGGTAATCATGGCTTCTAGGAATTTCCTCTCTTCTTCAGTTAATTTGTCAGTTATGTCTATTGAGCGACTCCACGATATTGTCATGAGAAGTCTTC
>QMSN01000188.1 GCA_003650865.1 Thermoprotei archaeon | reverse complement strand
CCTTCAGGCACAGTTATAGACGACGTCGGCTTCATACATGGACACGCTTGGCCAAGAAGAGAGGTTCTAGTTGCTGAACTCATAGTTATGGGGCACCTCCACCCCTCACTACCACAAGCACTTGGTGGACAGAGAGTATGGGTTTCTTACATCTTAGGCAAGAAGAGTAGGGAGAGAGTAGCTAAGGTCCTTAAGTCCGAGGTCAACATTAAGAGGTTAATAGTCCACCCAGCGTTTAATGAGTTCTTAGGTGCTGGCGGATTAAGTGAAGAGTCCTTTAGTAAGTTGAGTCCACTATTTAGGAGGTGCCTTGACCCCAGCAAAGGCTACGTCTACACCTTAAACGGGGTTTTTATAGGGAGGTTCTCGACATTAAGCTCTAGTTCGACGCCCTCCTTCTGAAGTATGTCTCTAGCGACTATTACACCTGAAGCTGAAGCTTGGATAAGCCCTCTAGTCACGCCAGCACCATCTCCTGCTGCATAGAGGTTCTCCACCTTAGTTTCAAGGTTCTTCGAGAGCTCTATCCTGGAAGAGTAGAACTTGACCTCAACGCCGTAGAGCAGAGTGTGCCGTGAATACACTCCTGGCGTCAGGCCGTCCATGGCTTTGAGCATCTCGAGGATGTTAGCGAGGTACCTATAGGGCAAGACGAAGCTTAGATCTCCAGGTGTAGCCGTCTTCAACGTAGGCTCTACTATGTTGCGCTTTATCCTATCTGGCGTCGACCTCCTGCCCTCCTCTAAGTCGCCTAATCTCTGAATTATTATGCCTCCACCGAGGAGGTTTGCGAGGTGGGCTATGTACTTGCCGTAGGCTATGGGCTCCTTAAAGGGCTCTGTAAAGGAGGTACTCACGAGTATTGCGAAGTTCGTGTTACCAGTCTTCTTATTTAAGAAGCTGTGCCCGTTGACCGTTAGGACTCCCTCATAAGACTCTGTTATCACCTCGCCATAAGGGTTAAAGCAGAACGTTCTAACTTGGTCGTCGAACGCCTTGGAGTAGTATATGAGCTTAGGCTCATATAGGTACTTGGTGAGAGGCTCCATCACGGGAGCTGGTACTTCAACCCTAACGCCTATGTCAACCGGGTTGTTTATGGTCTTCAGCCCCAGCTCTCTCGTTATCCTCTTAAGCCACTCAGCTCCACTCCTGCCTGGAGCTAGGACTACATACCTAGCCTCTATCTTGGTTCCATCTATGAGCTCTACACCCTTAGCGCTACTACCATCAACCAATACTCTCTGAACATGTCTCTCTGTTAGAACCTTTACCTTACTTCTCAAGGCTTCCCTCATGTTCCTTATGACCTCAAAGCACTTCTCAGTGCCTAAGTGGCGAACCTTTACTGGCACTAGCTTTAACCCTGCAAGCTGAGCTTCTCTCTGCAGTTTCTCCACTACATCAACATCTGTGCCGTAGAGCTCTGTAGGTGCTCCAAACTTAAGGTACACCTTATCCACATAATCTATCAGCTTATTGAGCTCCTCCCTCCCCACGTACTCCTCAAGCCATCCCCCCACGTCAGTCGACAGTGTTAGCTTGCCGTCACTAAAAGCTCCTGCACCACCCCATCCGCATAGCATGGTGCATGGATTGCAGTTCGCGCAGTTATAACCCATCCTAGAGAAGCATCGCCTCTTCTCCAGCTCCGGTCCCTTATCTACCATAACTACTCTCAACTTACTTCTCGAGGACAGCTCAAGAGCCGTAAATATGCCTGCAGGTCCACACCCCACGACCACTACGTCTGCACTTATCTCACTCATCCACTTCGCCAAGCCTTATAGAAAGAGGAGAGGAGAATTTATCCTTATCCCTAATGTATAGTGTAAAAGAAAAGATGTTCGTTAGTCTAGTATTATTGAGGTCGTGGTGTCCCTAATGCCCTCTATCTTATGCATCTTGGTCACTAAGAGCTCAGTAAGAGCCTTGGTGTTTGTGACCTCGATCTTAGCTATGATGTCATAGGGTCCAGTTACTGGATGAACTTCCTTAACTTCAGGTAGAGCTCTAAGTTGTTTTATTACCTCAGGGCCCTTCCCCGTTTCTACTCTTATGTGGATGTAAGCTTCGACCATAATTATTTTTTAGTGCTCTAAAGAGTTAAAACTTGCTGTTAACGTCACGAGAGCCGAGAGTTCACCTAGTAACGGAGAACTTGGCGACCCTCCTCGATAATAACCTCGTGGACCAGTTTATCGCAAGCACTATCACTATCAGTATGAAGGCGGCTACGTAAGCCCTAGCATGAGCTTCAGGGAAGGGCGTTGATATCAGGTAATAGACTGCTAGTGGCAGCGTGGCTGAGGGGCTCCATAGGGATGAAGGAATGAAGTTGCTGTAGCCCGACGTGAACAGCAAGGGAGCTGCTTCACCCATACCTCTAGCGAAGGCTAACAAGTTCGCGGTGACTAACGACGGTAAGGCCTGCCTCGTAACGACCTTAATGGCGGTCTGCCACCTAGTAGCCCCTAAGGATAGGGAGGCTTCTCTAACACTTTGAGGAACCATTCTAAGAGCTTCCTCCGAGGCCTTAATTGCTATTGGGAGCTCTAGGGCAGCTATGGCTAGAGCTCCTGAGAGGACTGATAATCCGAACCTCATAACCAACACGAATACCACGAAGCCGTAAAAGCCGAATATTATTGATGGTATGCCAGCTAACACTTCGCTTGAGAAGCTGACGGCTTTAGCTATTAGCTTGGGCTTCCCATACTCCACTATGAAGATTGATGTCAAGAGGCTTATGGGTGCAACTATCAGTATAGCCAAGCCGCTTATGAAGATGGAGCCTACAATGGCGTTGAGTATACCTCCAGCCCTCCCACCACTCTTAGG
>QMSN01000187.1 GCA_003650865.1 Thermoprotei archaeon | reverse complement strand
ATCTTGTGCATGAAGTCCCTTATCCAAGCTGAGAGCTCAGTGGCGTTGCTAGCTGTAACTACAGTTACGTCGTGCATGCCAATAGCCTCGTGAAACACCACCTCAACCCCCTCCACGCCCTTGAAGGATCCTGGCATGGGCACTACATCGCCTGCATGCCTTAACACCATGAGGTGGAGCCTCTCGAATACCTCGAACTCGACTTGATCAACCTCGTAGGGCTGAGATGGTAGAGGCATGATCTCAACCACAGCCGTATCCCCTTGGGCTATGACGTCCGTCGACAGTATGAGAACCTCGTCGGTTCCATTCCAAGCCACTATGGCCTTCTGGCCTGGCTCGTATACTGAGATGTTGGGGTGCACTGGTATCATGCCCCTATCAGCCTGGGGGTTACTGGGGGCTAAGACGAGTAGAGGCGCAGCCAGCACTAGTAGAGCGAGGAACACCGTGAAGAACATGCGGCTCATGCACACCACACTCAGCTACTAGCCCTTCAAGGCTAATAAAGCTAGGCCCTCTTAGCATCTCCTCAAAATGCTTCGCCATAACACCTCAGGTTAACCTTCAGCTAAGAGGTTATCGAGAAGTAGGTCAGCTGTCCCGGCTTTACATCACCAAGTCAGCAAGGGGGACCTAGCCAACAGCATCATCCCCAATCGTTGAGAGAGACCTGCTCGATTTAGCTCTTACTTTGAAAGCCCAGACATCCTTTATTTCGGCGTGGCTCAACGTTATAGCGGTGGCTGTGATGGAGGTCTTAGAGGCCATTAGGACTAGGAGGAGCATTAGGAAGTACAAGAGGAGGGCCATACCTCCCCACGTCCTCAAGGAGGTCTTGGATGCGGCTAGGTGGGCTCCATCAGCTAGAAATAGCCAGCCCTGGAGGTTCATATTGATAGAGGATGAAGACTTGAAGAGGAGGGTGGCTTATGCGACAACAGCTGGCAGGTTCTTAGCTGACGCACCTCTAGGCATAGCGGTTGCTGTAAATACCAGTGTCACTAGGCATCCAGTTGAGGATGGAGCTGCGGCAACCATGAACATACTGCTGGCAGCTCACGCCTTAGGCTTAGGGGCTTGCTGGATAGGTAGCTACGGCTCAGTCTACGAGGATGAGGTTAAGGAGATGCTGGGCATACCGAGAGACTGGATACTCCTCTCGATAATCGCGTTGGGATATCCCGACGAGGAGGCCAAGTCGAGTAGGCTCGACCTCAAGGAATTCGTCTACGTGAACAAGTTCGGCTCTAAGGAGGGCTTGGAGAGAGTGATAGGCTTGGGGGAGCGTTGAGGTGAAGCCAGGGCTCGAGGACGCGCTTAAAAGGATTAAGAGCTACTCGGAGGAGCTGGGCCTCGACCTTAATAAGAGTGAGGATAGGTTTAAGTGGCTCATAGCATCCACGCTCTTCGCCAAGAGGATATCGAGCAGCATAGCCAAGAGAACCTTCGAGGTCTTCTTGGAGAGAGGGCTTACATCACCAGAGGCTATACTCAGAGCTGGATGGGATGAGCTTGTGAACGCGCTTGATGAAGGAGGCTACGTGAGATACGACTTCTCAACAGCCACGAACATACTCGAGCTAGTCAAAGCGCTACTCGAAAAGTACGGTGGTGTAGATGGGATCCACGAAGCCTCGAGAACCCCAGAGGAGCTTGAGGCTAGGCTCATGGAGTTGAGGGGTGTAGGGCCCACGGCAGTCAACATATTCCTAAGGGAGCTAAGAGGTGTGTGGAGCAAGGCTAGGCCTAAGGTGTCGGACAAAGCGCTAGCTGTAGCTCAGAGGCTTGGGCTGAGCTTGGAGGAGGCCGAGCGCTATGAGTCGAAGCTGGTCAGGATACACTTAGAGCTCTGCAAGAAGAGGAGGTGCATAGAGTGCCCTGTACACGCTTTCTGCAACTCATCTTATAGTTGACTCCTGTTTCCAGTAAGACCAACCAGAGTGGAAATCTTATAAGCAAACCCGCTGTCTTTAGCTACGTGTTGCTAGGGGGTGAAGGTTGATGCCGAATATTGAGGAGCTAGTAAACGAGCTTGGAGCTAAGGACATAAGCACTGTAGAGGAGCTCAAGGAGGCCTACGCCAAGACATATGCGTTCAAGACTGTTGCGCTTACAGGGAAGACCCACCAGATATCAATGCCGGATGAGGTCTTCTCCATGCTTCAGGACCTCACGAAGAGGTTGAAGAAGGTGGGCGTCAAGGGCAAGATAAACGTGAACGACTTAACCATGCTGCTCGTGTTAATGGGCTACTCCAAGATAAACAAGATACTTGGAGCACTAGGCTAGCAGTAAGCCAATTAGTGGAGGAGTCACAGCCTGACCCTAAGCCTCCTACCACAGAGCCCCTTGACTAGGGTTTCTCCCCCTCTAAACTCCACATAAACCTTCTTTTTAGATAACCTAGACCTGAGCCTCCTCACGGCTTGAGGTATGGGCTTCACCACTATCCTATTGGAGTACTTAGCCCATAAGCTCCAGAACCTCCTCTTCCTTCTAGCCCTAACGAGCTCTCTAAGCGCTTGCAGGTCGTTGACCTCGGCGTAGCCCATCTCGACTAGCTTGAGCACCTCTCTAGCCACATAGCTCTCCCAGCCCTTGTACTCGAGGGACTTGTTGAAGCTGGAGGCCCTTCTGTAGTACTTATTTACGAACCTCCATATCTCCCTCAGCACCCCGCCCTGAACGTACTCGTCCACCACAGCCCTAAACACCACCTTGTTTACACCTCTAGGTGGCCCGTAGACCTTGACGTCAACGCTGAGAGCGAGCTCCTTAACCCCGCTCTTCGACGCTTCAGCTAGGATCCTCTTCAAGCACTCAAAGACCTCGCTTGGAGAGTCCCTTAGCTTCAGAACCTCTACGACTACTCCCCCACCTCCACTGGCT
>QMSN01000186.1 GCA_003650865.1 Thermoprotei archaeon | reverse complement strand
GGCTCCTCAAGCGGGCTAAGTCTAGTGGCGTCTGTACAAGCGTGGACTTAAGTGCTTTAGCTGAGCACTTCATTAATCCAAGCTCTCCGAGCCTCCAAGATGTCCTTGAGAATTGCGACATAGGCTTTACGTCGATGCTTAACGCTAAGAAGCTCTTCCCAGGCCTCAAGCCCAGAGAGGTCATTGACGAGATGCTTGGCAGAGGCTTGAGAGTCGCTGTCTTGACGTTGGGAGGTAGGGGGTGCATGGTGGGCGACAAGGAGGGTGTTCACGTGGTCAAGCCCTTTAAAGTCGATGTCGTCGACGCTACAGGTGCTGGAGACGCCTTCGAGGCTGGCTTCATATACTCATGGCTTAAGGGGTTGAGCCCTAGGGAGTGCGCCCTCATTGGTAGCGCCGTGGCAGCAATGAAGTGCAGGCAGCTTGGAGCTCAAGCTGGCTTGCCTACTCTCGAGGAGCTCAAGGAGTTCTTGGCTGATAGCGGGCTTAAGCCTCTAGCTGAATTCCTAACCCAATAGTCAATGTTAGAGTTAACCACGTCTAGGAAGGCTATGAGGACCCCACAATCGCCTTGAGCTTCTCTTCGAATATCCTGTATGTCTCATCGTCGTACAAGCACACTACCACTTCCTCTACGCCAGTTTCACCCTTCAAGTAGTTGATTATGGTGTTCAGCATTATGTCAGCACACCTATCCTTGGGGAAGCCGAAGATGCCCGTCGATATCGCTGGGAAGGCTATGGACTTCACCCCCCTCTCGTCAGCCCTCTTCAAGCTGTTGAGGGTAGCGCTCCTAAGCTTATTGTCCTCGTCGCCTTCGCCATACCTCGGGCCAACAGCGTGAATTACGTACTTCGCCTTGAGCCTGCCAGCTCCCGTAACTACAGCTCCACCAACTGGGCAGTACCCTATTCTGTCGCATTCCTCCTGTATTGAGGGGCCTCCCCTCCTCCTTATGGCTCCAGCAACTCCCCCTCCAAGCTTAAGCCTCTCGTTAGCCGCGTTGACTATGGCGTCCACCTCCAAGTCTGTTATGTCGCCTTTAGCCAGCTTAAGCCTCCTCCCATTGATGTCAACTGCAAATAGCACCTCAACCATAAGGGAACCTCCAAGCCCTAGAGTCTCAGCATTTAGGTTCCACGTGGCTGGGTAAATAGCTTTAACTCTGTTATATGCTTGCCAGAGCTTCCTCTAAGTCGTTTATCAAGTCCATCGGGTTCTCAGCTCCAACTGAAAGCCTAACCATGTCGTCAGTAAGCCCTATCCTCTCTCTGTACTCCTTGGGCATGGACTTGTGGGTCGTAGAAGCTGGGTGGCAAGCTAGGGACTCAACTCCTCCAAGGCTTACAGCCACCGTGAAGAGCTTTAAGTTCTTCAGGAAGCTCAGGGCCTTGTCGACCCCGCCCTTAACCCTAACGGTCACTATGCACCCCATGCCGCTCATCTGCTTCAGGGCAGTCGTGGCGTAGGGGTATGAGGGCAAGCTCGGATATATGACGGACTCCAGCCTGGAGTTGCTGTCTAGGGCTTCAGCTATCATAGCTGCATTCTCGCACTGCCTCTGAACCCTCAAGTGTAGTGTCCTCAAACCCCTTAGCGTAAGCCATGAGTCTATGGGGCTCATGGAGCACCCCGCGATGGACCTTATGGAGGCCATCCTAAACGCAAGCTCCTCGTCGTTTAGGGCTACGAGGCCCCCTATGACGTCACTGTGGCCGTTGATGAGCTTCGTTGAGCTGTGGACAACGACGTCAGCACCATGCTTCACAGGTCTTTGAAGGAGGGGTGTTGCGAAGGTGTTGTCGACGACTACTAGAGCGCCCTCTTCATGCGCCATCTCCGAGATCGCACTTATGTCTATGGCCTTGAGCTGAGGGTTCGTGGGGGTCTCGAAGAAAACCACGCCAGCACCTCTAAACAACTTCTCAGAGGGGTTCGTCAGATCCGCTGTAACTACGTGAAAGCCTAGTCTAGGCAGTAGCTTAGTTAAGAGCCTGTAGGTTCCACCGTACATGTCTTCCTCAGCCACGACTTTGCAGGGGCCTATTGAGAGCATGACGGTGAATATGGCTGCCATCCCTGAGGAGAATGCTAAGCCGAACTTCACACCTTCAAGCTCAGCTATGGCCCTCTCCAAGAAGGACCTCGTTGGATTTGAAGACCTGCTGTAGACGAACCTGCCGGGGGTCTCGGGGTCCTTGAATGGAAAGGTCGTCGACGTTATTATTGGTGGGACGACGCCATCAACGTCATTGGGCTCCCAAAACCCCCTAGCCAGCAGGGTTTCGATGTCGATGTCTCACTTGGCGTTGCTCAATACTCTATGCCCCTCCTAGCCTCAACACCTAGCCTGTGGGGATGCTTGACGTCCCTCATCTCCGTGACTAAATCAGCGGCCTCGATGAACTCTCGAGGAGCCTTTCTGCCCGTAAGCACTACTACTGTCTCCTCAGGTACGTCTTTAAGCATCTCCAAGACCTCCTCAACCTTGACCAGGCCTATGGCGGCAGCTAGGTTTATCTCATCCAGCACTAGAACCCTAGGCTTTCTCTTTAAAGCCTCCTTGGCGAACTCTAAGCCTTTCTTAGCGAGCTCGTAGTCTATGGGCTCGGGGTTCTCTAAATCTATGAAGTGCTCTCTGCCGAACTGGTGTATCTCGTATTCGGGCTGAAGCCTATCCTTAACCTTGTACTCGCCTACGTCCTTCCTACCCTTCATGAACTGCACTATGATGACCTTGTAGCCGTGGCCCACAGCTCTTAGGGCTAGGCCGAAGGCCGTAAGGGTCTTGCCCTCGCCGTCGCCCGTATACAGGTGGATGAAGCCTCTAGCCATGTTATGCACCTCAGAGGAAACACACACCTCTAGGGCACTGCTCGAGGTACTCTATGCC
>QMSN01000185.1 GCA_003650865.1 Thermoprotei archaeon | reverse complement strand
GCACTATGGATCTTTGCGTTCGCCCTAATCATAGCATTGGCCTACGTCGTGCCATACACCCTGCTCAAGCTTGAGGGATTTAGGTGGTTCACGTACCCCTTCTGGTGTGTTGACGCCTTAGTCGCGATGGCTTTGATGTTCCACTTGATGAGGCGATGGAGGGATTGACGTGGACCCCCTGACCTTGACCTTATGCTTGGCATGCTTCTTCGCGGTGTGCTTCTTCATAGCCCACTACGGGAAGTCTAGGACTGGCAGGTCTACTGAGGAGTACTTCATAGCTGGCAGAAGGATTGGGGGCTTCGTAGCTGCACTGACGTACTCAGCTACGACTTACAGCGCTTTCATGATGGTTGGGCTAGTGGGCTTAACAGCTATACATGGAGTTGGGGCGCTGGGCTTTGAGCTCATATACCTGATGGGGCTTGTGCTCGCCGTAGCCTTCGGATTGAGGTTTTACGCTGCAGGTAGGGTGTGGGGCTTCATAACGCCAGCTCAACTACTATCCTACAGGTTTCAGAGCCCCTTCTTGGGGGTTGTAGTTGCTGTCCTATATCACGTCTTCTTGATACCCTACATGGCCGTCCAGCTCATAGGTGCAGGCTCTCTTCTAAGTGGAGTTACTGGTGGAGCCATACCATTTGAGGCTGGAGCAATAGCTCTAGCGGCTGTAGCCTTCGCCTACACGCTTTGGGGAGGCATGAGGGCTGTAGCTTGGACAGATGCCTTGCAGTCCCTCGTCATGTTGGCCTCCTCCATAGCCATGTTGATAGTGGTCTTCCAGCTGGCTGGGGGCTTCACTCAAGTCTTCGCTAAACTATCATCAGAGCCAGAGATGCTCTCAGTCCCTGGACCCCACGGGAAGTTCGTTATCCCCGTCTTCATAAGCATGACTGTCCCCTGGTTCTTCTTCTCAATATCGAATCCTCAAGTGGTCCAAAGGTTCTACATACCGAGGTCTGTAAGGTCTCTCAGGGATATGCTCAGAGGGTTCTTGGTCTTTGGCTTCACCTACACGATTATAGTCACGTTGCTGGGCTTAGCTGCACACGTCCTAGTTCCTCACATAGATAACCAGAACATGGTTACGCCCGCCCTGCTGACCATGGTGCCAGAGCCCATAGCTGTGCTAGTCATAATAGGCATATTGGCCGCTAGCATTTCGACGCTGGACTCCATAATGCTGACGTTGAGCTCGGCTTTCGCCCTAGACGTCGTGAAGGCTTTGAGGCCCACTTGCAGTGATAGCTTAGCGCTCAAGCTGGGGAAGGCGTTCATGGTCGTGATAATCCTGGCCACTGTAGCCTTCTCGTTCACTAGGGGACTCATAGTGGAGCTCGCGGTCACTTCATCCATGTGGTTGCTGCAGCTAGTGCCAGCCTTCATAGCTGCGTTGGTGTGGAGCAGAGCTGGGAGGCTTTCAGCAGCGTCGAGCATAGGAGTCGGCGTAGCCGTAACAGCCATACTATCCCTACTGGGCGTAAACCCCCTCAAGGTCTCACCGGGCATTTGGGGCTTCATAGCCTCATCAATAACCCTAATATCAGTAGCCTTGATGGAGAGCCCTAGCAGAGTTGGAGCGTCCTTTAAGCAAGGGCTTGAGGAGTTTATCAAGAGCTCCTTGACAGCCTGAAAAACTAATTTAAACTATACCCTAGAGACTATAAGCGAAACCTCCCATTGGAGTTGACCCAGATGAGGGTTAAGAGCCTACCCGAGAACGAGATTACTAGGATAATAATCGACCACGCGTGTAGAGATTGGATTGAGAACACAAGTGTAGATGTCGTTGTAGTTGGAGCTGGGCCTTCAGGCATGACGGCCGCTAGGTACTTGGCGAGGAAGGGCTTTAAGGTCGTGCTCTTCGAGCGGAGGCTCAGCTTTGGTGGTGGAATAGGTGGAGGCGGCATGCTGTTCCATAGAGCGGTCTTGGGGGAGCCAGCTGATGAAGTGCTCAGAGAGGCTGGGGTTAAGCTCACACCTGTTGGAGGCGGCATATACGTCGTTGACGTAGCTGAGATGATAGCTAAGCTCGCCTCAAGCGCCATAGACGCTGGGGCTAAGATAATAATGGGCGTGACCGTCGACGACGTGATATTCAGGGATAACCCGCTTCGAGTTGAAGGCGTGTGCATTCAGTGGAGTGCCGTCCAAATAGCTGGGCTACACGTAGACCCGATATTCGTGAGGTCTAAAGCCGTTATAGACGCCACAGGCCACGACGCTGAGGTAATAAGCGTAGCTGCGAGAAAAGTGCCGAACCTAAGGCTTGAGCTTCCCGGGGAGAGATCGGCTTTCAGCGAGCTCTCAGAGCAAGTAGTCGTTGAGAAGACTGGTAAAGTCATAGATGGGCTCTACGCCACCGGAATGGCTGTAGCAGCTGTCCATGGCCTGCCTAGGATGGGACCGATATTTGGCTCCATGCTTCTCTCAGGCAAGAAAATAGCTGACATAGTTGAGAGCGATTTGAGGAGCAAGTGATGAAGTGCCAAATATGCAAAGTCAGGGTCTCACAGCTTAAGTGTAGGAGGTGCGGCAAGCCTATATGCTCGCAGTGCCACGTGGGGCATGGACTGTGCAGAGAATGTGCACGTAGACTCTCGAGGAGGACCTAAACCTCACAAGTAGCCTCTAACCCTTCTCCTATTCCTACAGTAGATAGTTGCAAAGCCTAGTGGAACCCCTAGGAAGTACTGTTCACGTTGAGTATTCGAATTGAGGGCCTCCTCTACCCAGCATCCAGCGAAGTGCTGTCCACAGCTTAGTGAGGCCTCCACAATCCTTTCAGCTAAAGAGTTGAGGTGCAGCATACCTAATGGTCTTTATCTTCTCGTAGAACTCTATGACCACACTTGTGGGTACAACCCTCCCCTCCTCAACCTTGTAGTTTAACGTTAGCCT
>QMSN01000184.1 GCA_003650865.1 Thermoprotei archaeon | reverse complement strand
GTTAGGCTTGCTCTACCATCACAAGCTAGCAGCGCCATGAGCTTCTTGTCTGCCTCTGATAGCTGCCTCATAAGGTGTTAGAGGCTTAAGGACTTAGATAACAGTTTCTACGTAAGCTTAGGGGGCCTCTTTACCTCCTACGTAGACAGCCTCTATATTCACCTCTCCAGCCCTCTTGACGACTGATGCTATGATGTCCCTAGTGGCGTACATATTCCCCTCATCAACTCTCAGGACGACTACGTCAGCTCTATAACCCTCCTCTATTGCTCCAACCCTCTCCTTGAGGGCCTCGCCGGCGTTGACCGTGGCCATCTTCAAGACCTCGACTGGCTTTATGGGCTTCCCCAAGTAGCTGTAGAAGTTGTAGGTTGCCTCGACCTCTCTCAACATGTCTGGGCTTATGATCATGCTGTTCCCGGTGCCCAACGTCACATTCACGCCGTGCTTGACCATTAGGTCTATTGGAGCTGGCTTAAACCTCAATGCTTGGGTAAGCCTTGTACAGCACACAACGCTCTTACCGCTCTCGGCTATCAGCTTGACGTCCTCCTCAGATATGTAGTTCACGTGGAACAGCATGTCAGCCTTGAAGAAGCCCAGCGCCATCTCAACCTGAGTCTTCCACACCCCCTTGCCCTCCCACTCAGCTGGAGGCATTTCACCTGCGTGTATCGCCTTGAAAAACCCTCTACCCTCAGCTACTCTAGCGAGTTGCCTAAGCGCGTTGGCTGGTATGAATAGGGGGTTCATAAGTCCAAACCCCTTAAGCTTCCTACTCATCTTGAGGATTGGCTGTATCACTTCAGGGGGATACTCGGAGTGCCCTATTATCACCTCATCCCTGTAGAACTTGTGCTCTGGGCATGCTAAGAGGAGGGCGTTTACGTTCACTTTCTCGAGGGCCTCTAAGACCAAGTTTACCTTCTCAGCCCCTCCCCTCACGAAGTCAAGCATTGTAGTCGTCCCCGACTTAACCATGAACTTTATGAGCTTACGAGCTGCCTCGAGAAGCTGGCTCCTAGAAGCCAAGCTTAACAGCTTCTCTCTAAGCTCAAGAACCCTCTCGTAGGCTGAGAACCTCGTGTCAAGCTCTATGGGCGCGCTCTCATCCTTAAAGGCTGCGCAGAGCGTTGAGACGTGGCAGTTCACCAAGCCCGGCATCACCAAGCACCCCCTGTACTCCCTGACTTCATCTACAAGCCTAGGAGGGCCGGAGCCCACTTCAGCTATGAAGGCTCCGTCAAACACGACGTAGCCGTTCCTCACGATCTTCAAGTCGAGGCCGGAGAGCAAGTAGTCCGCCGCTATGGCTAAGCGATAACCCAAAAACTCAGCCCCCAAGCTTCTCACAAAATTTTAGACTCGTCAAGCCTTTAAGCCTAACTAGTTGTATAGGGCTGTTGAGGCGTGGCTTTCAGGTTGTTGAGGGTGCTTTAGCGACGAAAGATTTAAGGTTGGACTTGACCCCCTATGCTTGAGGTGCATGAACGTCAAGGCAGTCGTGGTGAACATAGATAGCGCCCTCTTAAAGGTTGATGTGAGCGCTGACGAGGTCGCGAAGAGAATTAAGAACAGTCTAGGAGTTGAGGGAGGGCTTGAGAGCTTAGTGGCTGAGGCCTACATAAAGTCCTCGAGAGGGGGGCGTGAAGCTGAGGCTATAGATGGCGTTGTGAGGGAGCTCGAGCTTGAAACTGCTAGTAGGGCGTCTGTTGACCAAGAGGACCTCGAGGCCCTCTGCACTCTCAAGGCCATAGGCGTTAAGGTTGCAGCTGTAACCATGAGGTGTAGGGAGACAGCTGAAGTTGCTCTAAGCAGGGCTGGTCTACAGGGCTTCTTCGACGTCTTGGTGACTAGGGATGACGAGCCCGACAAGGTGTCCCAGATACTCCTAGCATGCTCTAAGCTTGAGTGTAGCGCTCGAGAGGTCATGTACGTGGGCTTCAGTAGGGCTGACGCTCTAGCTGGGATTGAAGCTGGCTGCTTAACAGCCACTCCGTATAGGGGCTTAATGGCGGTTAGAGTAAGCTCTCTACGTGAGCTTCTAGACGTGTACAAGTTTATCTAGCTGTTAGCTTGTTGATGCAATAACCAGTTGCTGTTAGGGCTTGACCTAAGTTGAGAATTCACATATTCAAGTCTAGGAGGAAGGGATTGACTAGGCTTGTAGTGGGCGGCCTCCACGGTAGGGAGGGGAGGACTGTTAAGCTCATTCTCAAGCGATTTATCCTTGAGGGTGGGCCTAGAAGCGGCATGTTGATAGTTGTCCCCTCTCTCTGCGATGAAGCGAAGTACGTGAGCACGCTCAGCAAGAGGTACTTCGAGACGGAGGAGGGTAGGAAGCTCCTAAACTTGTTGAGCCACTACAAGCCCGACGTGTACGTTGAGGTCCACTGCTACTCAAAGAAGGCGTTTAGATCCCTCACGAGCCCCATGAGAATGGTCAGGAAGGGGGTTCCGCAGCTCATAGAGCTTGAGCGTGGAGTCCTCATAGGCTCCTCATCTCCACTCCTCCTCTCAACAGGCCTATTTAGGCTTGGAGTAACGGTTGAGGTTCCATGCCGCAACGGTGAAAGTCGAGATGTGCTCCTACGACTCTTGAGGATTGTAAGGGATCGAGAAGCGATAAGCGAGGTGTTAGGTGAATTGATGAAGCTCTACCCCAAGCAGTTGAGCGAGGCCATTAAGCTCTTCGAGATGTACAAGCAGAGGCTTGGCTTATCCTAGCCCTCATGAAGTGGCTTGTGATGTGAGCTGAGCCCTGCCAACTTGTTTAGTGCAGTCTGCCTAGGCTACTCAGCAAGGAGCTTGATGGAGGCATGGCTCGCTAGAGCATTAGCTACTAATGCCTCAAACAGCATCTCTACTTGTGGTGTCTCTATGGGGAGGCTGAGGGACTTCCTATTTAGGCT
>QMSN01000183.1 GCA_003650865.1 Thermoprotei archaeon | reverse complement strand
GTCATAGCGGTCGTTGAAGGAATACTCGTTGTGAGGTTGAGGTAGCTGTGAAGCCTGTGATATCGGTTAAGGGCTTGACCGTAGCCTATGACGATAGGCTCGCTCTAGTGGATGTCTCCTTCGTGTTTCCAAAGCCAGCTTTTCTGTCGATAATAGGGCCTAATGCCTCTGGCAAGACTACTCTGCTTAAGGCCCTGCTCGGCATAGTTAGGCCGCTGACGGGGAGCATAGAGGTTTTGGGGTTTAAGATCCCTGATGAGAAGTACGAGGTTAGGAGGCTCGTCGGCTATGTACCTCAGAGGGAGAGGATAGATCCCACTAAGCCTGTCCTCGTGAGAGACGTCGTGTTGATGGGGAGGGTTGCTAGGAGGGGGTGGGGTAGGAGTCTTCTAGAGGAGGATTACCGTGCGGCTGAGAGGGCTCTAAAGGCGGTTGAGATGAGCGAGTACTGGGATGAACCCTACGTCCATCTATCAGGTGGGCAGCAGCAAAGGGTCTTGATAGCTAGGGCTCTAGCCGTTGAGCCCAAGCTCCTCCTACTCGACGAGCCCCTGTCAGGAGTTGATGCTGCAACTCAAGACGTGATCCTGAACGTCTTGAGGGAGGAGGCTGACAGAGGGGTGGGGGTTGTCATGGTGACTCACGACCTAAACCCCCTCATGGAGTACTCGGACTACATAATGCTCCTAAACAAGACCGTGATAGCCTACGGAGCTACCCACGAGATACTCCGTGAGGAGTTGCTGGAGAAGACGTTCATGAGGAGGGTCTCCATAGTTAGAGCTGAAGAAAAGGTAGTCGTGTCGGGGGTGGACTACCATGCTTGAGCTGTTCTCGTACCCCTTTGTGTGGAGGGCGCTCATAGCCGTAGTCGTGGCTTCGCTAGTCTCAAGCGTTGTAGGAGTATTTACGGTGCTAAGGGGCTTCTCAACTCTTAGCGCAGCCATAACCCACTCGTCCTTTGCCGGCGCCTCCATAGCCGTGATATATGGGGTTAACCCGCTGATAGGGGCTTTGGCGTTGAGCTTGGGCTTCTCTGGGTTAACGGCTTATGCAAGTGAGAGTGAGCGTAGAGCTGACGTGGTGATAGGCATGATATTCGGCTTCTCAACAGCTCTAGCAGTTCTATTCCTCTCCTTGTCGAGCAGCTACTCAGCTGCAGCCTGGTCCTTCATTGTGGGCGACGTGCTCGGAGTCTCTTGGCTCGACCTCCAGCTCCTAGTGGTAGTGGCAGCAGTTGCCATGGGCGTCATATTCCTGTTCTACAAGGAGTTTAAGTTCATAACGTTCGATCCTGAGGCCGCTGAAGCCATGGGGCTTAGGGTGAGGTTTTACCACTACGTCATGGTCTTCCTTGTCGCCCTCTTCTCGGTAGTGGCTATCAAGGTTGTCGGCGTCATACTGGCTATAGTTCTGCTAATAGCTCCCGCAGCCTCAGCCTACGAGTTCTCGCACGACTTGGAGAGGATGATGGCAGCCTCCATAGTGATAGCTCTAGCCTCAGGAATTCTAGGCCTCGTACTCTCGATATTACTGAACGTGGCTTCAAGTGCGCTTATAGGTATAGCCGTCTCAATAGCTTACCTAGCCTCTCTCATAGCCTCTCCGAAGAGGAGGAAGTGCAAGGACATCGCTAAGTGTAGAGTTGTAAGAGAACTGTAAAGCGTAAAGAGGGAGTCGCCGAGAAGCCCAGTACTCCACTTCTTACTCCTCGTAGAGCTTGCCCCTGCTTATCGACAGTGTCTTGTTGGGGTATATCACTATCCCCTTATCGGTTATGTCGAATGGGTGCCTCATCATTGAGTGAGCTGTACCCCTCATCTTGTATATCAGTATGCTCCTGTAGAGCCTCCCATTGATCTCGTCTAGGTCGAGCCTAATTATGCCGTCAGCTGCATGTTCAACACCTGGTCCTCCAAAGCCTCTCTCAGTTACACTCACTTGAGAGACTAGTATTGACGTGCATCCCAGACCTGACAGGACCCTCTTTAGGAGCATCACGGTGCCCCTAGCCATAGCTGGCTTGGTCATGTAGAGAGTCGAGACTGAGTCAACGACAACTCTCTCAGCCCCTATCTCCTTGATAGCTCTCCTCAAGACGTCTATGAGCGCGTGCACGTCATCTACTGCCCTAACGACATATCTCTCGTGTTTAGCTGCCTCTCCTATGCCAGCTGTGAAGGCGTCCACTATCGCGAAGAGCCCCTTAGCCTCAAACTCCCTGACATCCCAGCCGAACTGAGACATGTTTATCCTTATTTGAACCGGGTGCTCCTCTAATGCCACTAATATTCCTGGGCTTCTCCTAAGCAATCCGTAGTATAGGAACTGCTGGCCGAAGATGGACTTGCCCGTTCCAGGTCCTCCTGAGAGCAATACGACGTTCCTCCTGGGTATTCCACCCCTCAATAGCTCATCTAGCCCAGGAATTCCGGATTCAACTCTCTCGATAGGCACTTCAACCACCAAGCAAGTCATTCATGCGTTTATCTACTTAGTTATTCTGTTATACTCATAGTCCACATATTAGCTTTGAGATCCTAGACCTAGAAGGCTGCAAGACCCTTGTGAGCTGGTGCCTATGCATCCCTCTCCAGAGCCTAGGTGTGAATAACAGTAATACAGGTATTAGCTCGAGCCTGCCTGCCCACATGGAGATTATCAGAATTACCTTGGAGGCTGGGGTTAACGTCAAGGTCGACATGTAAAATGGACCTACGGTAGCCATGGCTGAGAATATGCCTGAGAGGGATCCGACTATGTTATGCTCAAACAACGTCATGAGGATTGCAGCTCCGAACGCGAACATCAAGTATATGAAGAAGAACGTCAGCACCCTCACGACCTCGTGGTTCTTCAAGACACTGCCGCTCAGCTTAATTGACCTAACAGCTTCTGGTGGCACAAGGGCCTTCTCGATCTCCT
>QMSN01000182.1 GCA_003650865.1 Thermoprotei archaeon | reverse complement strand
GGTTGGGCCATTCGCGATACAGATAGCCTCGAGGAGAAGAGCCCTAGTCTACGCTGTCGAGCTCAACCCACGCGCTTACGAGCTTCTAGTTAAGAACATCGAGTCCAACAAGCTTCAGGGGAGGGTTATCCCGATAATGGGGGATGCGAGGAGAGTCGTGGAGGAGAGGCTTCAAAGCTCTGTCGATAGGGTTATCATGGATCTTCCGGAGAGGTCTCTTGAGTACGTAGACGCCGCATTAAAGGCCTTGAGGGGTGAGGGGGTGCTACACGTCTACCTGTTCGAGGAGGAGCCAAGCCCAAAGGAGAGGGCTGTGAGCAACGTTAGAAAACGAATTGAGGAATATGGATGGAGCGTGCGAGAGGTTATGCGCGTCGAGCTCGTCAAACAGGTCGCTCCGAGGCGTTGGCAAGTCGTTGTAGACGCCTACGTTCAATCTTCGTAGGTCACATTGGCGTTGTAGGTTATCTTGAGGCTATTGTTTAGAGCCCTACCTATGGGGCAGTACTTCTCAGCTATCTCGAGAGCCCTCATTATCTTGTCGTGGTCCTCTCTCCTCTTAGCCTTGATGTTGACGTTCACCACAGCCTTAGTCAGGACGTTGCGTCCTTCAGAGTCCTTCTCCATCACGAGCTTTGAATCTATGTTGTAATCCAAGAGCTCAACTCTCTGCTTAGCTACAGCTCTCCACACAACAACGGAGTAGCACGCTACTAGCGATGTTAGAAGTAGCTCTTCAGGCTTGAAGTAACCCTCAACTCCTCCAAACTCCTTAGGTAAAGCGAACTTTAGAGTCCCAGTATCACCAAGCTTAGCCTCACCTATAACACCACCAAGCCACTTAACTTGAACGTAGAACTCATGAGCCATAGCCCCAACACCTCTTATAGAGGACAAAAGACACAGCTTATAAGTAATTCGTACTAGGATGTCTCAAAAGCGTGTAGCGGGCCCGGCGGGATTTGAACCCGCGATCGTCGGGTTAAAAGCCCGCCGCTCTACCATGCTGAGCTACGGGCCCCATCCAAAGAGAAGCTCAAACGGGGTTTTTAGGCGTTTCCCTATCCTCACTTAGACCATGTGGGACATTAAGGTGTTTATAAGGTAAAAGTTTATTTATTGCCCCTATACAGTTTTGCTTTCGCTAAGCAGAGTGTTGTTGAGCTTGAAGGCTAGGCGGGTTTTGGGGGTCAAAGGTTGAAGAAGAAGTTCACGATTTTAGACCACCAGTTAGTGCCGCGACACGAGGTCTTAAGCCCAGAAGAGAAGAGAGCTCTCCTCGCTGAGCTTAAGATAAAGCCCGAGCAGCTTCCATGGATTAGAGAGAGCGACCCCGTCATTAAGCTCATTGGTGCAAAGCGTGGCGACATAGTCAGGGTAATCAGGAAGAGCCCCACCGCTGGTGAAAGCATAGCTTATAGGTTTGTTGTCCCTTAGGAGGGGTGAGGCGTATACTTACGCTTGAGGATAGATGGGATCTAATTAGAGCTTACATAAAGGAGAATGGGCTTACGAAGCAGCACTTGGCGTCTTACAATGACTTCGTGACGCACGGGCTTCAGAGGATCATATATGAGTTCGGGGGATTAGAGGTTAAGGAGGTCAAGATAAGGTTTGACAAGGTTCATATAGGGGCTCCCATGGTCAAGGAGGCCGATGGCTCGGAGAGGAACATCTTGCCTATGGAGGCTAGGCTCAGGAACCTCTCTTACGCTGGTCCTCTCTACATAACCATGACCAAGTACGTCAATGGCATAAGGGAGGGGACAAGCAAGGTATTTGTGGGTTACTTCCCGATAATGGTCAAGTCCGTGCTATGCCCCCTCTCAAAGATGGGTGAGGACGAGCTCGTTGCTAACGGCGAAGACCCTAGGGATCCGGGAGGATACTTCATAATCAACGGTTCAGAGAGGATACTGGTCGCCCAAGAGGACTTAGCTAACAACCACGTTTTAGTCGACGTGCTTAACGGCAGCTCATTGGCTACGCACGTAGCTAAAGTCTTGTCGTCAGCTGCTGGATTAAGAATACCCTCATCCGTTGAGAGGCTTAGAGATGGCACCCTACACGTAGTGATACCCTCAGTCGCCAGCAGAATACCGCTGTTCATAGTGATGAGGGCTTTAGGGCTTGAGAGCGACAAGCAGATAGTCGAGGCGATAACGTGGGATCCGGAGATAGAAGTCGAGCTTCTGCCTTCGCTTGAAGCTGCGAGCGACATACAGACTATTGAAGACGCCCTTGACTACATAGGTGGAAAAATAGTCTTCGGACAGCCTAGGCCGAGGAGAATTGAGAGAGCTGAGCTCGTCTTAGACAAGTACTTCCTCCCTCACCTAGGCACTAGGCCTGAAGACAGGATAAAGAAGGCCTACTTCTTGGGGCAGATGGTTGAGAAGCTCCTAGAGCTTGTCTTGGGCAGGAGGAAGCCCGACGACAAGGACCACTACGCCAATAAGAGGCTTAGGCTTGCTGGAGACCTGCTAGCGAGCTTATTCAGAGTTATATTCAAGAGGTTCTGCCAAGATCTCCAGTACCAGCTCGAGAAGATATGGGATGCAGGAAGGGTATTGTACATCGAGAACATCGTGAGAGCAGACCTAATAACGGAGAGGTTAAGGCACGCTCTGGCAACTGGCAACTGGACTGGAGGAAAAGTCGGTGTAAGCCAGCTTCTAGACAGGACAAACTACCTGTCAACCCTCAGCCACTTGAGGAGAGTGGTGTCTCCACTAAGTAGGAGCCAGCCTCACTTCGAGGCTAGAGACTTGCACGCCACGCAGTGGGGCAGGATATGTCCTAACGAGTCCCCTGAAGGGCCGAACTGCGGCTTGGTTAAGAACTTGGCATTGATGGCGCGAATAACCGTGGGCGTCGATGAGGCTGAGATCGAGACTAAGCTCTACGAGCTTGGCGTAGTACCAATACAGAGGGCTAGAAGGGAGGAGAGGG
>QMSN01000181.1 GCA_003650865.1 Thermoprotei archaeon | reverse complement strand
TACTCCACGTCAACCCTCAAACCCCTCTCCTCAATAGCCCTCTTGACAGCCTCCTCGTAGCTCCTAGGTATCGACACTATTACCTCGAAGAGCTCAGCTGGCACTTTAAGCTCCTCGATGAGGGCCTTGAGGGTTGACGACACATCCTCACCAATAACCCTCTTAACCCCACTCTTGGGGAGGTATATGATGGAGCCATTCTCAGCTACAATAGCATCAGCCACTGCGATTACCTCACCGTATTGCATGAAGAAGCCTAGTGGCCTGCCAGACGCCATTATGAACTTCAAGTTGAGCCTCTCCTTAGCCTCCTTAATCGCTTGGAGAGCCTCAGCTGAAGGCGTCAAGTCGGGGTTAGTCGTCGTCCTATCGTAATCGCAGACTAGCGTGGCTACCTGCTTCAACAGGTACTTGAGCTCCTGCTCCTTCATTCACAACCCTCTACAGGCTTTACTCAACATCCACGTGGCCCACTCATAAGCCTTGCTACAGCCAGCTAGGCTAAGCCTACAGGCCTTAGACCTCACGGTTTAGTGCAAAAGGTTTACCTACAAGGAGGGCTTATATGTAGCATGGTGGCTGCCTTTGGGAAAGCTCAAGCTCTGCATTAACACTCAAACTCCTCTCGTCAGGTTTAAGATAGGCTACGAGGAGTTGTTGGAGAAGTATGGGGAGCTCAAGTACCCCATAGACGTAAGCGAGCTCTCGAAGGACGAGGACTACTACTTAAGCCCTGGAGGGGTCACAGCCGTAGTCCTGGCCATAGTCAAGTCGTTCATAAGCAAGGGCTACGTCGAGGACGTCAAGTGGGTCTCCTTAAACCCCAACGCCCCTCCTGAAGTCTTGTTTGAGGGGATACACATATACAACGTCCAGCTGCCGAGCCATTACGTCAGGAGCTACACAAACTTCAAGGAGGGGATCTGGAGGGAGATCCATGGCGTAGGGAAGCTCGACATAACAGTTCAGGAGTACGAGGCCTACGTCTACTACAACTGGCTTTGCGCTCAGAAGATGCTTGAGCTCCTACCAAGCGTAGACCTCTTCTGGATACACGACTTCCAGCAGCTTCAAGTTGGAAGCATGATAGGCCCTTCAGCCCCCACCATCTTTAGGTGGCACATACCCTTCAACGTGCACGACATATCCTCAAAGCTTAGGAACTTCATATTGAAGAACATGGAGAGCCACGACGCGGTCATAGTGAGCACTCGGAGGGACCTTGAGGCGCTCATAAGAGCTGGCTTCCACGGCAGGGCCTTCCAGATATACCCGTACATAGACCCCCACAGGTGGAGTAAGGTGAGCGAAGAGGATGTCAAGAGGGTTTCAGAGAAGTACGGGATCTCAGAGGACGACAAGGTGGCCCTCGTAGTGGCTAGGATGGACATGATTAAGGGGCAGGACGTGGCGATAAGGGCTCACGCCATGATTAGGAGGGAGGAGCCTAGGGCTAAGCTGCTCCTCGTCGGCAATGGAAGCTTCACGAGCAGCGGGCTGGGCCACAGCAAAGGGGAGGTTTGGAGGAGCAAGCTGGCCAGCTTGATGAGGGAGCTGAAGGTCGAGGACTCGGTCAGGTTCCTAGGATACGTGAACGACAGCGACTTGAAGTGCTTGTACGCGAGGGCTGACGTGGTGATCCTGCCATCCAAGATGGAGGGCTTCGGGCTTACCGTGGTGGAGGCTTGGCAGTACAAGAGGCCAGTCATAGTGAGCAAGGGGGCAGGCGTCTCTGAGCTCATAATTGAGGGGGTTAACGGCCTCACGCATGAGCCTGGAAGCCACGAGGAGCTCTACGAGAAGATGAAGATAGTCTACAGCAATAGCGAGCAAGCGGAGAGAATGGGGGAGATAGGGTATCAGACGGCTAAGCAGTGCACCATAGAAGCTGCCTCAGAGAAGCTTAAGGCAGTGTTCGAGGAGGTCTTAAGCCACTACTAGCACCTTCACCTGCCGACTAGGTCTATGTGCATCCTCAAGTAGTCCTTCAAGTCCCTTGTTATTAAGAAGTTCCTCTTCACGTGATCTCTACCCCTCTGCCCAAGCTCCCTAGCAAGCCAAGGCCTCCTCAACAGCAGCACTACTCTCTCAGCAGCTTCAGCTAGGTTCTGGACGAGGAAGCCCGTTACGCAGTCTATCACTTGGAGAGGTATACCTCCAGCTCTCGTTGCTACAACTGGAACTGCCTTCCACAGAGCCTCTGTGACGGCTAGTCCAAAGCCCTCCTTTATGGATAGGTGTAGGGCAATGCTGAAAGCCCTCTGAAAGGCGTTGACCTCTAAGTCCCTCACACCGTCTAAGTTCGTCAAGACGTGGATGTTCCTACTGTCAACGCTTGAGGCGTACTTAATAGTCTTCTCATACCACTCCGCAGCTTCAGGGTCGTCGTGGGCGAAGGAGCCTATCATGACTAGCTGAGTCTCAGGGGACCTCTTCTTAACCATCTTGTAGACATCTATGACTCCCAGCGGGTTCTTCCAGGGGTCGAACCTAGCGACTTGCCCTATTATCGGCCTGTCAGGGTCCACGTCGAACCTCTCAAGGACCTTTAATACCTCAGACTCCCCTAGGGGCTTGTTCTTATCTGATAAGGGGTCTATGGAGGGGTACCTTATGAAGACCTTCATAAGCTCCAAGTCCCTCGGCACATACCTCTCAAGCGAGAATATTGCTGCGTCGTACTTCTCGACGAAGCCCTTTATGTACCTCCAAACCTCCATGTTGGGGTCTGAGAGGTCTATATGGCACCTCCAAATCCACTTGCCACTAGTCTTGTAGTTTATTAAGGGGAGGGGCTGGGGGTCGTGGATTATCACGACCTCTCCGTTTAGGTCTAAGAGCTTCGCGTTGTCCTCGTTGACGTCTAGGTACACCTTCTTCATGTCGTCTGTTAGGACTATCTCCTTGTTACCCTGTAGGGCGTTGTGGAGGCTCTTAGTCACCTTGAAGAACTCGGGGTTCCCCTTAATCACCTGCCACCT
>QMSN01000180.1 GCA_003650865.1 Thermoprotei archaeon | reverse complement strand
TCGCCGAGCCCCCTAAGCCCATGCACAGCAACATAGTCGTTAAGGGTGGGGACTGGAACTTTAAGGAGATGATGGAGGAGACGAAGCTCGGCTTCTTGATAGATGGGGTTAAAGCCCTAAGGCGCGTGGACGGCTTCGTGATAGCAGAGCCCGACGCCGCGCTAGTCATCGAGAGGGGTGAGCCCAAGGAGCCTGTTAAGCTCAACTTCATAGCTGTGAAGCGCCTCGACTTCTACTCTAAAGTGAAGGCTGTAGCCTCAAGCCCACTGGGCTGCGCTCAAGGAGCCATAGGGGACTGCAAGTCAGCCTCCTACAGCCCACCCCTCAAGGTTGAGGTGAGGGCGCTTTAAGGGTATAAGCTGCAGCTCGACAGCTCAACTCTCCAAGGAATATTCAAATAGAGCTTTAAGCCGATATATTGAGGCGTAGTGGAGAGCGATGCTGAAGGTCGAAGAGGAGCACTACGAGGCCAGTGGGGGTGTCGTGGAGGCTAGGGACTTATGGAAGGTCTACAGGCTGGGCTTGACGAAGCTGGTTGCGCTGAGAGGTGTGAACTTAAGCGTTAGAGCTGGAGAGGTCGTAGCGATCGTGGGGCCCTCAGGAAGCGGGAAGACAACCCTCTTGACGATCCTCGGAACTCTCTCTAAGCCAACTCGAGGAGTTGTCTTGATAGGTGGTGTAGACGTAACGAAGCTGAGCGACGAGGAGCTGGCCAAGCTTAGGAATAGGAAGATAGGCTTCGTGTTTCAGACCTTCAACTTGATAGGTAGGTTGACAGCCCTCGAGAACGTTGAGCTCCCCCTTATAGCGGCTGGCGTACCCCCGAGAGCTCGTAGGCACATGGCTCTAGAGGCCTTGAAGCTCGTGGGCTTAGAGAAATGGGTGAATCACAGGCCCATGGAGCTAAGCGGTGGACAGCAGCAGAGAGTTGCCATAGCTAGAGCCATAGTGACTAGGCCTCAAATAGTGCTAGCAGACGAGCCGACGGGGAACTTGGATTCAAAGACGGCTTTGAGCATCATGGAGCTCTTCAAGAAGCTCAACGAGGAGCTCGGCGTCACGATAATCATGGTGACCCACAACCTAGAGCTCACAAGGTACTGCCACAGGGTTGTGCACTTGAGGGACGGCATGATAGTTAAGGAGGAGTTGCTACGTGAAGGCTTGGAGTAGAGCTTCGATCTTGGCGTTGGCCTTAGCCGTCACGCTGATCCTAGTGGCATCTCCAGCCAAAGCCTCAGGGTCTAAAGGCTGCTTCGAGGTAGTCGACAGCTACTGGGGTCTTGTAGAGGGCAGGGGGGTTGAGACGCCCTACCAAGTGCAGCTCCACGATGCAGCTCCAGGGGATAGAGACGTGGTGCTCGTGGTGAGGGTGAAGTATGTGGGGGAGTACCAGAAGATAGCGAACATTAAGGCTGAGCTCACGCTAACAAACCCATTTAGCCAAGTGAACGAGGAGGAGTTGAGTAGCTTCTATGGGTCTAGCGTGTCCATGGGGGAGGTCTTCGAGCTCCAGTTTAAGCTCGACGTACCGTCAAACGCCAGCATAGGCGTCTACCACTTCCAGCTTAAAGTCCAGTTTGACTCCATATACAACGTCACTCAGACCAGCCACGGCTACGCAGTCATGGAGCGCTGGGAGAAGCTCGATAGCCCAGTAAGCGAAACCCTAGACGTGCCAGTTGAGCTCCTAGGCAGGCCTAGCTTGACCGTGTCCTCAGAGCCCATACAGCTCGGCAACTTGACTGAGGTCAAGATATCCATAACGAACGTGGGCAGCGGCGTTGCACGCGACTTGTGGGTTAAGCTTAGCGCAGCAGCTGGCTCCAACATAAGGATTCTGGAGGGCTTCGAGAAGAGTGTTGGAGACCTAGAGCCCAACGAGACAGCTCACGTGGAGTTCGAGGTCTACGTGCCTCCAGACCAAGAGCAGCCTGAAGTTCAGCTTCAGCTCGACTACAAGAGCCCCTACGGAGCTCATCGAAGCGAGCAGTGCACCGTGAACCTCTTCATAAGATCCATTGAGCCCAAGCTCCAGGTCTACGCTGAGCCGGAGTTCTTGACTTGTGGCTCCATAAACCTCGTGACCTTGACTTTGAGGAGCAACTACGCCTACAAGCTCTTCGACGTCAGGGCTACGATAACCACTACAACGATAACCCAGACTGCTATACCGATACAGGTGCAGAGCATACCTCAATCTAGAGCTGTAGTCGTGGGGCACGAGGTGCACTGGTTCATAGGGGACCTCGAGCCCTACTGCGAAGAGAACTTGACGTTGAGGGTCTACGTGCCTCCAGACGCGTCATCTGTTGAGCTGGACTTCTCCTTCTCCTTCATAGACTCTGGAGGGGTGTTGAGGAGCGAGAGGACGAGCATAAGCTTCCCAGCTGTAGGTGGAGTAGAGTTCGCAGTTAGTGAGTACACGACTTACCCAGAGACTCTGGAGCCAGGCTCTCAGTTCACCCTCACGGTCACGCTGCTCAACCTAGGAACTGAGGACGCTAGGTTTCTAGAGGTCCTCTACTTGGGGGCTGGAGGAGCCAACATAACTTCAGCTAGGCCCTACGTCTACGTGGGAGACGTAGCATCTGGATCCTCAACAGCCTTCTCGCTTCAACTAGGCGTTAGCAGCGACGTAGCCCCTGGCACGTACACAGTTCAGCTCTTAGTTAAGTGCAAGGACAGGCTCCACATAACCCACGAGCAGGTCATAGAGCTTCCCATACAGGTTTCGAAGGCTCAAGAGGAGGTTGAGGAGCAGGCACCTCAAGCAGGGCTTAACGTAGCTCTACTCGTAGTTGTAGCAGTAGCAGCTGCAGCCATAGGATTCTTCGCTGGTAGGAGAGTTGGAAGGAAGGGTGGAGGAGAGGGTGAGGGTGAAGTTGAGTGAGGATTCTAGATGCAGTCTGGTGGTCCCTGAGCAGCTTGAGGAGTCAGAGGGTTAGAGCTACACTAGCCATATTGGGAGTGGCCATAGGCGCTATGC
>QMSN01000179.1 GCA_003650865.1 Thermoprotei archaeon | reverse complement strand
GTAAAGGAGCATTTCTTAAAACTTAAAAGGAAAAAACAAGCTACAAAATTTCATGAGATCTCACTCTCAGCCTTCTAGAAAGGGTAGATCTAAGTCGACATTAACCTCCATAGCAATACTCACGGCTTTAATGCTAATAGCCCTCACCTCAATATCTCACGTGTCGGGGCAGGCAACTTCATGGCTTAAGGTTATCGAGAATGCCGATGTCTCCACGAGTCTGGTCGTTGGCAGCGACGGCTTGTATATCGCTGGCGTAACCTCTCACTTTAGCCCTTACTACAACGTCTTTGTGTGTAAGCTCGACTTCAACGGTGACTTGCAGTGGTTTAAGGTGATAACCCCCTCTCACACGCTCTTCGACGTAGTGATGGCTTTGGGCTCTGACGGCATATACCTCGCCGCCAGCAACCAGACTACCTCAAGCTTCGAGGATATCTTTGTGTGTAAGCTCGACTTCAACGGTGACTTGCAGTGGTCTAGGGTGATAAACGGCTCTGGAGTAGACGTGCCCTACGCCATAGCTGTCGGCGACGGTGTCTACGTAGCTGGCTACGCTGGCAGCTACACCCCCAACAACACGTTCGTGTGCAAGTTCAGCCTTGACGGCGACTTGCAGTGGTTCAAGACCATAGGCATCTCAGGGTCTGACTTCATGTACGGCCAGAGCATGGCTTTAGGTAGTGACGGCATATACATCGCGACGGCCGATGACGACATCTCAGTCTTCAAGCTCGACTTCGACGGTAACTTGCAGTGGCTCAAGAAGTTGAAGTACGACTGGGGCTCTGAGAAGGCCTACGCTTTGACCCTCGGCTCTGACGGGGTGTACCTAGCTGGGGAGCTTTCCGACGTGTACGGGGCAACAATGATGGTTGTGTGTAAGCTCGACTTCAACGGTGACTTGCAGTGGTTCAAGGCTATCAATAGCACAGCCCCTTCAGGTTACTATGAGGGTCACGCCTACGCCATAGCAGCTAGTGGCGATGAGCTTTACGTGGCAGGCGTCATTCAGGGCCCGATTGCCTCCTACGCCTCCATATGTAAGCTTAGCTCTGACGGCGACTTGGAGTGGGTTAAGGCGTTGGAGCTCGCTGACGCTAAAGGATTAGCTATATCGCCTAGCAGCCTCTACTTAGCTGGTAGCTCCTATGGGGCTTACGCTTGTCGCTTAGACTTGGACGTGTCGATAGACGTGTTTAAGTGGATGGGGGGTGAAGCTTGGCAGAACATCTCGGTCTACAAGTTCAACATGGAGATCTACGACTTAACGCCCTTAGTGGCGGCGACCTCCATCTCTCCCACGATAGACTCTCCTACAACACCCGTCAACACTGCGTCCCCTACAGTGGCAAGTCAAGCTGCAAGTGAGCACCTAGCGTGCGGCTTCAAGGTTAAACCTCTAGCCATATTCTCCGACAACTTCGAGGGAGGGGTTGACGGCTGGAGCCACGGTGGAACAAATGACTGCTGGGAGTGGGGCATGCCGATTTCGGGGCCGGGCTCAGCCTACTCTGCAAGCTGTTGTTGGGCTACGAAGCTCGATGGGAACTACCTCGACAACGCGCTGTGCAACCTAACCTCGCCACCGATATCGCTGCCAGCAGGCGAGTTCTACCTCACAGTTAAGATGTGGTTCAGCATTGAGCACTGGTATGACAGCTGCTGGGTTGAGGTGTCAACCGACAACGGCTTCACGTGGTTCAAGGCTTACCCGATAAGCGGCCTAAGCTACTCCCCCACGCGTTGGGGTGATGGCTATACGGGCGATAGTGGGGGATGGGTTGCTGCAGTCTTCAACTTAACTGGTTACGGCCCATGCACCTTGAGGGTGAAGTTCGTCCTGAAATCTGATGGGAGCCTTAACGAGCCGGGCTGGTACATCGATGACGTCGCGATAACATCTATGACCTACACGGTCGGTCCTCCTTGTAGTGGAGCTCACTTCTCCAGTATTCAGGAGGCTGTGAACAGCGTTCCTAGTGGCTCAACGATACTGGTCCTGTCCAGCTACAGTGGTAGCTGTGAAAGTGTCGTCGTGAACAACTCCGTCACGATAGTTGGGGAGTCTAGAGACGTGGTTCTATGCTCTCCAAGCCCAGACCAGCCTGTCTTCAACGTCACCGTCGATGAGGTTAGAATATGCAACTTGACGATCACTGGGTGTAGCGCTGACACCCCTAGGGTCTGGCTTCACAACGTCACGGGCTGCGTCGTAGAGAACTGCGTGTTTAACGCTACTGGTAGTGGCGGTGGACACGTGATATACGTCTACTACGGTGGGGACAACACGGTCACCAACTGCACGATCTACGGGAGCTGTGGGAGCATATACTTGGAGAACAGCAATGGCAATAAGCTCACACACCTCGACGTGAGCGATCTAGACTACTCCTACGCCATATTCATAGACTCTGGGAGCAACAACTTGGTGGAGTCCTGCACAATAACCAACGTGGGCTCAAGCAGCCAGTACGGCGCAGTCACCATATTCGGAGGGTCCACGAACACTGTGGACAACTGCGTGCTCCATGGAGGCTACGCTGGGGTCTACATAACTGGCAGCAGCTACAACATCATCACGAACTGCGCTATAAGCGGCTTCACCTACGCCGTTATGATAAGAGACAAGAGCCACAACACCATAAGCCAAAACACAATTCACGACTGCAGCTACGGCATTACGGTCTACGACAGCGACGACTTGATATCGAGCAACGTGATATACGACGTGCAGAACGACGCCATCAGGCTTCAGAACTCGCAGAACCACGTCGTCAAGGACAACGTGATATCCACGAGCAAGTACGGACTTGATACGAGCAACTGCGAGAACCTAACCGTGGTGAACAACACAGTTCAGAACTGCGACTACGGCATGTACATAACCACCAACAAGGGGGTCATCAAGGACAACTCCATCAGCAGCTGCGATGAGGGGCTCATACTGTGGGGCTCTAGGAGCTGTTGTGTCTACGGCAACAACATAACTGGCTGCTTGTACTC
>QMSN01000178.1 GCA_003650865.1 Thermoprotei archaeon | reverse complement strand
GTTACATGCATAAAACACTTATGAGGCGTGCACCAGGTTATACTCACCTTAAAAGCTCATTAAGCTTCTCCTCCACCTTATCTTCACCTGCTACGTCGCATAGCCTCCAGAGAAGCCTTATCAAGTCGCATCTCCTCACAGCTTTTCTCTTGTACTCTTCATACGCCTCTTGCTTCATAGGGCCCATGTGCACCTTACCTCCTTCAACCCACATGAGCCAGCTTTCACTCACGAAAGGCCCAAAATGTATGGGCTTACAAGAGGATTCCTAAATAGTCCTTGAAGCGATGTTCCCGATACAAATAGAGCTACTCCAACAAGGAGAGCAAGCAAAATTCTGGGTAGCCTAATTTCCTAAACAACAATTTCATAAGGTTGAGGCCAAGGAGAATGCATGGTGGGGTTAAAGATCTTCGAGAAGAGTATCTGAAAGACGGTTAAAGCTGGTATTTCATAGCCGCCAATTAAAATGGAAAAGGAAAAAGGCTGGTATTGGCAATAATGCAAGTGCTAGAATCTTCGCCTTTAAGGCTCCCACTCAAAGGGGCCTGGTATTCCATAAACCTGCATGAAGTACTGATCGGCATACTCTTGAATGTTTATGTCGCTGAAGAGCTCAGGGTGAATCCACTTAGCAAACCTCAAAGCTAAAATGGCTACCTCAGGTGCCCACGTACTTGTCCTAGGATACTTGTAAACTTTACCGTTTTGAACAGCTGGCACCGATTGCCACTGAGGATCATTTAGTATGTCTTCAGCACTGTATCTTGCAGCACCCCAAATTATAATGATGTCAGGCTTCCATTCAAGTATCTTCTCAATGCTTACAGTCGGATACTTTTCATTTGGAAATTCTGAAGCTGCAAGATTAATTCCACCTGCTATCTCTATGAGCGTATTTGTAACGCCAAGTCCGCCAGTAACCTTTAGTGGACTGCTCCATGTGTGTATGACCTTTGGCTTGTCCTCAATACTCAAGTTAGCAGTCCTCTCTCTAATCAAGTTGAGAGTTTGATTTATCATTGATATAAGCTCTTCAGCTCTATCCTCCTTACCAAAGACCTCACCGTATAGCCTAATTAAGCGGTAGAGATCGTCCAAGTCTGATAGGCTTATGACAATGCATGGAATTCCAAGATTTTCAATTTGCTCTACAGTTCTATTAGTTCTCGGAGAGAAGCCATAGGTCAATACCACTTGAGGATTGAGGGCCATGAGCTCCTCGAGATTTAAGCTCCATGAAGTTCCAGGCGATGGGACTTCAGTTATGTTTACGTCCCTTAAGGCTAGCATTATTGGATTGCTATAGGCATAATGTGAAACTCCTACAACGCAATTCCAAGCCCCCAGAGCATAGACTATCTGATACTCCGCTAGTACAACAGCCCTCTCAACTCTATATGGTATTTCAACCTCCTTACCCCTGAAGTCTATGACGCATCTAACAACGCTCAACTCAAGAGTCTTTGTTTCTTCACCTATCTTTATGGTGACATTAGCTGGCTTAGAAACATTAAACTTCACAGTCACCATTCTAGTGCTATTTGCCGGTATAGTAATCTCCTTACTGAAAATGACGCTGCCATCAAGCTGAACTACAAGGGGTTTCGTGACATCAGTATTATTTAAATTCGTCACCTCGATGTTCAATACAGCTTCTTCACCAACTCTATAGTATGGCTTACTAAATAATGCCGACAATGCAAACTTGTATGTAGCTGGCTTTTGCGGAATCAATAGGTACAGAGCAGCGGCTATCACCACAACAGCTATTATCAATGTTATAATTGTAGCTGTTGTCCTCGACTCACCACGCCTTATACTCATAACACTCACCAAGTAACAAAGTATCCAAGCTTTAGTAACAAACTGATGTGGTAAGTTTAAAAGCTTTTCTAGCGCTTAAGTCATGCCTTAAGTACTTTAGCTGAAGCCGCCTTTGCTATGCTTTCAATATATGATGGAGAGAAGTCTATCGCTATTGGAGGTCGAGTATCGTAAATTTCGAGTTCAACACCCTCTTTCTTAAGCGCCCGAGCTAAAGCCAAAATCTCGTGATTGTCAATTAGCTGTTTAATTACCTCTCTAACGCTGACTCCTTGAGCTTCGGCTAAAGCCCTGAGCTTCGAGTATTCCTCTCTTCGAATTGTTATGCAGGTATAGCTCTTGTGGGGCATTCTCAATCTCCCTCAAGGATTCCTCTAAGAGATTCCTAGGCAGCCTTGAGAAAATCGATAAAATAGACAGCTTGCCTGAGTTATAGGTGTCTATGAGCTTCCTCTTGATCTCGTCGGTGCTTAGTAAGCACGGTTGAGCTTTCATTGCCAGCTCCTTGATTATATCCTTGGCTTGCGGGAATAACTTGATTGTCAGGTAGAAGTACTTCCTACTCCTAGAGTCACACTTGAAGGTTAGTTACCCGGCCAAACACACATCAGTTAATGTGTTCTGGTGGCCCGGCCGGGATTTGAACCCGGGTCTCCGGCTCGAAAGAGCGAATCCATGAGACCTCTCACGTAGCATTCATGTGACCAAAATGATGTTGGCGACGAGGAAATCTAACAGCTGTTCTACCTCTCCATTCACGTGAGGGTCTTCATGTGACCTTGAGCCTATTTTCCTTTTTCCTTTAGGCGTCTTAGCAGCGTTGAGTAGCTTACGTTCATGAGTCTAGCTATATCCCTGAGGCTTACGCCTTTTCTTCTGAGGTCCAAAACCTTCTTGAGGTCTACGTCCTTGCGCGGCCTTCCAAGCTTCTTGCCTTGAAGCACCGCTCTCTCGAGGCCGGCCTTGGTCCTCTGTATTATGTCGTATCGGTATAGCTCCGCGAACCACGCGAACATGGATATCACGAACTTCCTCATCATGGGGTCATTTATTTGATTGAGGAAGTCGGGGTAGACGAAGTAGGCGTTATAGCCTTCCTCTAGCAGCCTCTTGAGCTCGTAAAGGGTCTCCTCGAGGTTCCTGCCAAGCCTGGAGATATCGTAGAACACGACGTTCCTAACCTCATTATGCCT
>QMSN01000177.1 GCA_003650865.1 Thermoprotei archaeon | reverse complement strand
GCCTCAGCCCTCATAGCAAACGTCAGCTGGAGAGGAGAGGAGGTCATGGTTCTACTATGCTTGAAGCAGGGCGACGTGTTGGTCATTAGGCCATTGACCTTGAAGCACTACACTCGCGTGCATAGACACGGGAACTTCGAGTTTACGTGTAGACTCGTGGAGAAGATGGGTAGCTCCCTGATCGTGGAGAAGAGGGGGCTTAAAGCCCTAGTGCTCTTAGACCCTGATGGGTTGTGGTATAGAGCTGGCTATGGAGATGTGGAGTGGAGGGACGTTGTAGATCAGCTTAGTGTGAGTGACACTCTTTGGCTGTGCACTCACAACATCCTAGTGCTTAAAGGGGAGCTGGCCGACATGCTGGGCTTCAACGCGCTTATATGGGGCTTCAGCGGCGCAATAATGGACTTGACCAATGGGCTAGCCCTAGCCAAGTACCCCTTATAAGCTCTTCAAGGACGCTTTAGGCTTGTGAAGCTTAATAGCTGGCGCTAAATGAGATTGCTTTAGCCCTCGCTGATGGCTCAACGGCTCAGCAACGCATAATCCACGTGGATCCGCCACCTCAAGGAGCTTAGGTTTAAAGAGGCTCAGTAGACCTTGTGGCTTGGCTTCACAAGGCTTACGCTCAATGGAGTTTTACGTAGGGCCTCGATCACCTCTTGGCAGTGAAGTTATTGGGATTAGTTTTGGAGTAAGTTTTTTAAATTCAGGCATGAACCTACTAGACTGATTAAATCAATAAAGGGGATGCGAGTATATGTCTGCTGGAGAGGCTAAAGAGTTAGAGAAGGGTAACGATGTCAAGGTGTGCTACATAAGCCATGGCTTGGGCGGTGTTGCTTGTTCTGCAGAGCCTTTGGAGGCGCACGTCAAGGACAACAAGCTGATCAGAGTTAGGCCCGTGCACTTCAAGGGTGTTAGGCTCTACGAGATAAAGGCTAAGGACAAGACCTTCACTCAGCCCCCTAAGAGCCTCCCCTACTGGATAAGCTTAGCCTACAAGAAGAGAGCTTACTCACCCAACAGGGTTCTCTACCCACTGAAGAGGGTTGACTGGAGCCCTGAGAACAGGAACCCCCAGAATAGGGGGAAGAGCCCCTTCGTCAGGATATCCTGGGAGGAGGCCATCGACATAATAGTGAAGGAGATCAAGAGGATTAAGGAGAAGTATGGGCTGCAGGCCGTGCTCGTCCAGGACGACGGGCATGGGCAGGGTGGCTTCATACAGACACCTCACGGAATCTACCATGAGCTATTCCGCCACTTAGGCGGCTGGACAATGCAAGTCAGGAACCCCGATAGCTGGGAAGGCTGGTACTGGGGTGCGAAACATGTATGGGGCATGGAGGGTCTCCACGCAGGTCTCCCCCACCAAGATGCCATCTTTGATGACATCCTAGAGAATTGTGAGGTGCTCATATTCACGGGCTGCGATCCAGAGACCACGGTTCCAGGATTCGCTGGTCAGATAGGCGGTGTCATATGTGATTGGTTTAAAGAGGCTGGGATAAAGATAGTGGCTATTTCACCCGACTGCAACTTCGCTGTTGCAATACACGCTGACAAGTGGATTCCAATAAGGCCTAACACCGATGCTGCTCTGTACTTGGCCATAGCCTACCTCTGGATAAAGGAGGGCACCTACGACAAGAAGTTCTTGGAGACCCACTGCGTCGGATTCGAGGAGTTCAAGAAGTACGTGATGGGCGAGGAGGACGGAGTCCCCAAGACCCCAGAGTGGGCTGAGAAGATAACTGGGATACCAGCTAGGATCATAAAGGCTCTCGCTAGGGTATGGGCTAAGAAGAGGACTTCGGTGGCGAACTTCTTCGGAGGACCTAAGATTAGAGGGCCGTACTCACATGAGCCTGCTAGATTAGAGGTCATAGTTCTAGCCATGCAGGGGCTGGGGAAGCCTGGAAGGCAGTTCCTGAGAGGCTTCTACATGGCTGGAACTGGGAAGAAAATAGCTCCTGTACCTCAGTACCCGGAGATTAGCGGGACGTTCGTCGGGAACCCGTTAGCTAGGTACACGGTTGTGGCTGATGCCCCCGTAATAGTGCCTAAAGTCCTAGTTCCAGATGCCATACTCAACCCGCCGATAACTTGGTATGGTACAGGAGCCATAGGTGACACTAGGGAGAACCAGTTCCAGAAGTACGTGTTCCCGCCACCAGGCCACCCCGGCATAAAGATGATATGGAATGCGAACTGCTGCTACATAACCTGCTGGAACAGGAAGATAATTGATGCTTACAGGAGCCCCAACATAGAGTTCATCGTGGCCGTGTCTCCGTGGCTCGAGAACGAGACTACGTTTGCCGACATAATACTCCCAGCTCAGACGATATTCGAGCACGATGACATGGTTTTGGCCACTAGGTCCGCGATAAGCGCGATAGCCTACCAGGAGAGGTGCATTGAGCCTGTAGGAGAGTCCAAGAGCGACTACGAGATAGCTCGCCTGATAGCTGAGAAGATGGGCATTGGAGACAAGTTCCCACCACCCGAGGAGCTCATGAAGCAGTTCTACGAGAAGACTTGGGCAAAGGTCAAGCTTGGGATAAGCTGGGAGGAGTTCAAGAAGAGGAAGCTCATAGTGGCCGACCACCCAACGTGGGAGGAGTGGAAGAAGATACAGAAGGAGATAGAGGAGAAGCAGGGCTTAACGTGGGGTGCAAGGCCTGGCTTAACTTGGTTCTACGAGTTGCCTGAAGGCAAGGGGCTTGAGACGCCTACTGGCAAGTTGGAGATAGTGTCGAAGGGCTTGGCGGAGCACTTCCCCGACGACAAAGAGAGGCCTCCAATGCCACGCTGGATACCCTACGGTGAGACTCACCAGGAGAGCTTGTTCCACCCGAGGGCTAAGAAGTACCCACTGCTGTTAATGTCGAACCACCCGAGGTGGAGGTTCCACGCTCAGGGAGACGACATAACTTGGATTAGGGAGATACCGACGGCCAAGATCAAGGGTCCAGACGGCTACTACTACGAGCCAGTCTGGATTCACCCGAGTGATGC
>QMSN01000176.1 GCA_003650865.1 Thermoprotei archaeon | reverse complement strand
TGGCCTCGCAGCAAGCTCCTCACTTCAATGAGCATGGTGGGAGGCACGACGGCTTCCACAAGCCTATCCCTCCTCAACGCCTTCTCGAGGAATGTCACCTGCTCGAAGATCACGACATACCCTCCCCTCTTGACGACCCTTAAGGCCTCGTATATGGCCCTAATTGGATCCGCGTACCACGATATGCCTCCACCTATCAGCACTTTATCGAAGAACTCGTCCTTGAAGGGCAGGCTTTCAGCACACCCTAATACCAAGGATACTCTCCACCCGTTTGTTAAGGCCTTTTCGAGGCACTTCCAAATCATCTTGTCAGACACGTCAAGCCCCACAACTAGCCCACAAGTCCTCTCCTCGATGAGCGGTATGTTGCCTCCAGTCCCAACAGCAACTTCAAGCACCTTGTCCATCGGCTCAATCTCCATGAAGTCCACAAGCAACCTCCTCAAGTCCTCTTCAGGCGCCCCCAAGGCCCTCATGAGCCTGCCCTCAACTGCATCGTAGAGGGGGGCGTAGAGGTTGTACATGAGCTTTTGAGCCCTATTAAGCGACTTCAAGCATAGCTCAACTCTAAAGTCTGGTATGCCTCCTCTAAGCTCGTACTTAGACCCGCACGTTAAGCATGTGATCTCTCCACGGCTCAGCGAGATTTCGCCTCTACAGCGAGGGCAGCATAAAGCCTCTTTAACCTCACTTAGAGGCTTCAAGCTCCCACGTGATTAGAGGTGCTACATGAGGTTTAAGTATTGCTACTTCCCCAGCTAGGCTCAAACGCTTAGTATAACCCTAGCGTCAGCGACCTTAGCTCCACTGCTCCAAGCCATGATTGGGTTTAGGTCTAGCTGACTTATCTCTTCATTCTCTAAGACCATTTCCGAGACCTTGGCTATTATCTTAGCTATGCACTTCAAGTCCACGGGCTCCGCCCCTCTATACCCCGTGAGCACCTTAAAGCCCTTGACCTCAGCAATCATCTCCTCAGCCTCCTCCTCACTCACTGGAGCTACTCTAAACGTTACATCCCTCAAGACCTCTATGAAGACCCCTCCAAGGCCAAACATCACAGCTGGCCCGAACTCGAGGTCTCTTATGGAGCCCACGGCGACCTCAACACCTCTTGGCAACATCTCCTCAACAAGTACTCCTCTAACCTCAGCATTGGGGTTGTGCCTCAAGGCGTTCTCTACAACCCTTCTGTAAGCCTCTTCAACGCCTTGATACGTGTTCACGTTAAGCTCAACGCAGCCTACATCGCTCTTGTGCAGTATGTCCTTAGACACGATCTTAACAACAACTGGCAAGCCTATGCTCTTAGCTGCTTCAACAGCTTCAGCTGGGCTTGAAGCGACCTTAAACCTAGGGGTTGGTATGCCATAGCTTGAGCAGAGCTCCTTAGCCTCAGGCTCAAGAAGCACACTCCTACCTTCACTTAGAGCCTTGCTTATCAGTGGGTTCAAGGCGGGTCAGCAAGCTATCTAACAACTCATGCTTTAAGCTTTACCCAAGCCAAGGCGAGCCAGCTAAGGCTCTAAGCATCTTGCTGAGGGGTTTAGCCAAGCTAAAGGTAACTCTTAATAGAGAGCTTATCCAGCTCAAGCTGGGTGAAGACTTGGTGAGCAAGCTCAAGCCGCTGTTCTACCCGAACTCCATAGCTGTTATAGGTGCATCCGACAATCCGACTAAGCTCGGCTACCGCTACGTCAAGAACCTCGTTGAGGGAGGCTACAAGGGGCGAGTTTACCCTGTCAACCCCAAGCTAGCTGGTAGGGAGGTGCTGGGCTTCAAGAGCTACCCAAGCATATTCGACGTGCCGGAGGAAGTTGACCTAGCCCTTATAGCTGTAGGGGCTAGGCTCACCCTCAACGTGTTGAAGGACTGCGCGTCTAGAGGTGTTAAGGCGGCAATAGTGTTTGCTTCAGGCTTCGCTGAGTCGATGGGTGAAGAGGGCAGGAAGATGGAGCTCGAGATGAGGAGGATATCTGAGGAGAGCGGGATGGTTATCGTTGGGCCAAACTGCCTTGGAATAGTCAATTTAGCGGTGGGATTGAACACGCTCGTTGAGGCGGTGATACCGAAGGAGCCGGGCAGGATATCCTTCATTTCTCACAGCGGCTCTCTCATGGAGACCTTCCTCACAACGTCGAGCGAGAGGGGCTTCTACATAAGCAAGGCCGTTAGCTCGGGGAATGAGGCTGCTACCACCCTTAACGACTACTTGGAGTACTTCATTGAGGACCCTGAGACCGGTGTAATAGCCATGTACATAGAGGCGATCAAGGATGGGAGGAGGTTCATGGAGCTCTGCAGGTCAACCACCAAGCCCTTAGTGGCGCTCAAAGCAGGTAGGACCGAGGCTGGGAAGACAGCGGCTAAATCGCATACAGCTTCTCTAGCAGGCTCTGTCGAGGTTTGGAATGGCGTCTGCAAGCAACTAGGAATAATTCAGGCTAGAAGCCTCGAGGAGCTCTACGACTTGTCAATGGCCCTAGCCTGCCCCTTAAGGCCTAGTGGCAACAGAGTGGCAATCATAACCGCACCTGGAGGACCAGCAGTGCTAGCTACAGATGCTTGTGAGGAGCTTGGGTTGAGGGTTCCAAGGCTGACCGACGACAGCATAAGCAAGCTTAGGAGCATGCTCCCACCCTTCGCATCACCGATAAACCCAGTCGACATATCGGCCTCAGCTCTAGAGGACATAGACGTCTACGAGAGGGTGCTGAGAGTTGTGGCTTCAGATCCCAACGTGGATTCAATAATAGTGATACCGCCACTAATAGAGTACTTGATGAGAGTCTCAAAGATAGTTGTCAACATAGTTGAGGAGTGCCAAAAGCCCATAGTGGTCGCTTGGACCATACCGTTTGGAGTAGGCGTGAGCGAGCTTCTCGAAGCAGTGAAGCTCCTAGGTAGGAAGCTCGTACCCAACTACTTCATGCCTGAGAGAGCAGCTAGAGCTCTCGCTGCACTGCTGCTCCAATCGAGGATTGAGGAGAGGAAGAAGAGGGCTAGAGGCTCTTAGCAGT
>QMSN01000175.1 GCA_003650865.1 Thermoprotei archaeon | reverse complement strand
CTCAAATATTAGCTTGATGAGCTCAGCTATCCTGCTGTGCTCTAGCGACACAACCCTCAAGATCACCTTGAAGACAGGGTTCTCCACCCTCTCTGACAGCTTCTGCGTGAGCTCACTAGACTTCTTCATCAACGCGGAGAAGCATATAGCCCAGCTCTTAACGTCGATGTCCTTGAGCAACTCCATGCCGCTACTCGGGTTCATGAGCGCTTAATCCTCCAAGGAGTTCTCGAAGATGCTATTAGGAATGCAGGTCAACTTTACCTATAATTATTAGTGCTTAAGCCAAATAATCTTTATCTTCAGTGTCTGAGCTCGTAAACGCTGGCTTCAGCTAATGGTTTAAGTGTAGGAGTAGTAGAAGTTATCGTAGCTCTCTAGCTTCAAGGGTGCCTTCTCTTGCGCAGCGAGTTCATAGAGGCTCTGTACAAGTGCCTTGAGAGGCCTGCTAGTAGGAGTGAAGCCTTACTGCTAGCTGAAGCCAGTGGAGGAGAGGTTCAAGCTCTCCTAGCTGCAGCACTAATGGTGAAGAGCTCCTCTACGGGGAAGCTCGTCACCTACTCTAGGAAGGTGTTCACGCCTCTAACAAGGCTTTGTAGAAACGCCTGTGCATACTGTGGCTTTAGGCTTAGAGCTGAGAAGCCCTTCATGGACATCCAGGAGGCCTTGTCCATCGTGAAGGCTGGCGAGAGGTTGAAGGCTAAGGAGGTGCTCGTGAGCACAGGTGAGAAGCCTGAAGAGGTGTATGAGGAGGCCAAGAGGTTCTTGAAGTCCATGGGCTACGAGTCGACAGTTGAGTACGTAAGGGACTTTGAGGAGAGGATTCTTGAGGAGACTGAGGTCATGATGCCTCACACCAACATAGGGGTTCTCAGCAAGGATGAGATGGCGCAGCTTAGAGATCTCAATGCAAGCATGGGATTAATGCTTGAGAGCGTGAGTGAGAGGCTCATGGAGAGAGGGATGCCCCACGAGAAGTCGCCTAGCAAGAAGCCCTCTGTGAGGTTGAAGATGATTAGGGAGGCTGGTGAGCTCAAAATACCCTTCACGACTGGGATACTCGTAGGGATAGGTGAGACGTGGGAGGAGAGAGTGGACTCACTCTTAGCCATAAGGAGGCTCCACGAGGAGCACGGGCACATACAGGAGGTCATAGTGCAGAACTTCATGCCTGAGCTCGGGACGCCCATGGAGCATTGGAGGCCTCCAAGCTTGACCGTCATGTTGAAGACCATAGCCCTAGCTAGGCTCATACTGCCGAGAGACGTAGCCGTACAAGCGCCTCCAAACCTCAACTTGAAGCTGTACTTCACCTACCTAACCGCTGGCATCAACGATTGGGGAGGGATCTCGCCCTTAACGCCGGACTTCGTCAATGAGGCCTATCCGTGGCCTAAGATAAGCGATGTCAAGAGGCTAACTGAGCTCATGGGGTTTGAGCTTAGGGAGAGGTTGCCCATATACCCCAAGTACGTCAAGTATGGCTGGATGCCTGAACCCTTGAAGTGTAGGGTTGAGAGGCTCGTCGACGAGTTAGGACTTGTGAGGAGGGGGGAGGATGCCTATTAACGATCAGCTGCCCTCACTCCTCGATAAAGCCCTCAAGGAGCTCGATCCATTGTTCTCTCAGGCGATCGACAAGGCCGTGTCTGGAAGGGATATAAGCGAGGAGGAGCTCGTCAGGTTGCTTGAGGCTGACAGCACAGAGACGTTAATCTTAGCTTTAGCCGCTGATTACGTGAGGAGGCTGAGCGTAGGCGACACCGTGACTTTCGTCGTCAACAGGAACATAAACTTCACGAACGAGTGCGTGATCAGATGCCTCTTCTGCGCCTACTCGAGACCTCTAGGCCACAGTGAGGGCTATACGCTGAGCGTAGAGGAGGTCGTCGAGAGAGCATGTGAAGCTTGGAGAGCTGGCGCAACAGAGGTGTGCATTCAAGGAGCCATAAACCCGAAGCTCCCAGTCGACTACTACTTCGAGGTGCTCAGAGGCATTAAGTCCAAGGTGCCAGACATACACATACACGCATTTTCACCTCAAGAGGTCTACAGCATAGCTAGGAGAATGGATGTCTCCTACAGGGAGGTCTTGAAGGCCCTCAGAGAGGCCGGCCTAGACAGCATGCCTGGAACAGCTGCTGAAATACTGGACGACGAGGTCAGGATGATCATAGCTCCAAACAAGATAGGAGTTAGAGATTGGATTGAGATAATTAAGGAGGCCCACAAACTTGGGGTACCGACGACTGCAACCATGATGTATGGTCACGTGGACTCGAGTGCTCATAGGGCTAGGCACATGAGGATCATCAGGGATATTCAGGCTGAGACTAAGGGCTTTACGGAGTTCGTCCTGCTACCATACATATACCTGAAGACTGAGCTCTATAGGAGGGGGTTGGCTAGGCCAGGTACAAGCTGGATTGAAGACTTAAAGGTGCACGCTGCCGCTAGGCTATTCCTCAATAACTACATAAGGAATCTGCAGGCCTCTTGGGTTAAGCTTGGACCTAAAATGGCTCAGCTAATGCTCTCAGCTGGAGCCAACGACTTGGGTGGGACGTTGATGGAGGAGAACATATCGAGTGCTGCTGGAGCGCGGTATGGAACCTCCATGAGCGTCGAGGAGATGGTAAACCTCATAAAGAGCATTGGGAGGAAAGCTGCTCAAAGGTCTACGACTTACGAGATCTTAAGGGTCTTCGGCTAGTTGAGCATGCGGCCACCGTAAACCCTGCACAGCACTCTCGACTCAGAGCCCCTCTTGACTATCGTGGAGTATAGGTTGTGTGAGGAGTCTGCACCCATGGATAACCCGTCGAGGATCACGAAGTTTGCTTCAACGCCTTCATCAATGACGTTACCGGGAGCTTTAAGCCCTCTCACGAGGTGGATGTTTATGGTAGCCATTTTTAACACCTCCTTAGGGTCAGCTCTAGAGCTTTGAAGCCTCAGGATGTTGTAGACTGCTTCAAGCTCCCTCCACAGGTCCGGGTTGACCCAGCCTGCGTTATCCGTGCCTATGAGG
>QMSN01000174.1 GCA_003650865.1 Thermoprotei archaeon | reverse complement strand
GAACCCTGCTAATAGCGTATGCTCAGCTCAAGAGTGGGCGTAGAGCATGGTTTATGGGCGCTAGGCTCGACCTTCTCTTCAAGGAGCTCGTAGACGCCGCGATCGGGAGGGCTTTAATTAAGCGTGGATCTACAGGCTACTCGAGCTTCGAGTATCAAGAGACTAGGACGGCTACTAGGACGGCTAACGCTGAGGTTGAGAGGAGGTACTAGAGCCTCGTGAGCCCTATGTAGGCCGCGTAGAATATGGCCAAGCCCCCAGCCACCGTTGCTGGCAGCACGACCGTCAAGAGTAGAGGAGCTGAGTTACTTAGTGTCAGGCCAGCTGAAGAGAGGAGCACGAATGTGAATAGTAGGAGGCCGAGGACGTAGCAGAGGGCTATGAGAGCTGATATGACGAGAGCCCTCCTCCTACGGCTTCTCCTCAAGCTCTCCACTACTTGCTCTAAGTCGGCCTCTTCACCCCTCGAGCCGCTCAAGGGCTTAACACCACCTCTCTCCTCACATTCCTAATCCTATAACCCTAACACCCAAAGCCCTCTGAACACCCTCCGGCACTCGGCTCTTCATGAATGCAGCAGATGCGTGAAGCCTCGAGGCCAACACCAGAGCTGAAGCCTCTTCATAGCTTAATCCTAAGCCTCGAGCCACCGACTTTGCGAGGGCCTCGTCGACGTCCACAACCTTAACTACTCCAGCCTCCACAGCTCCATCAATAGCCTTAAACGCCTCCCTAGCGGCCATGTAGGTAGCCCTAGAGATAACGATCCTCCCCACCCTCCTCCTAAGAAGCTCAGGGAGAGCTCTAGAGTCAGATACGACGGGTCTCCTCATGAGTCCCAGCACTGGCAGGGGGAATAGCATGAAGGCGGGTATGGCCATGAGGGAGTAGAGGGTTGCGTAGTCTATCTTGGCGTAGATGAGCTTGACCTCCAAGGGCTTGCTGAGGCTCACAGTTACAGTTGAGCTCGTCTCGTTCACCCCACCCCAAAGCTTGAACACGTATATACCCCTAGGCGTCCAGAGGGTTGTGGACCTAACGCTTAGAGTTAAGCTCCTATTGGGCTCAACGTACACCTCTAGGAGCCCATCAATGGGGGCTTGCTCCCCGTCAAGGCTGATGGAGGCCCTTTCAACCCCCTCTAAGGCTATAGTCAAAGAAAGTCTCTTAGACCACATCGCCGTTAGGTTGATTGGGCGGTCGACGACGACCTCTACTACTGGATCCTTCGATGTCAAGTCACCAGTCCACCCAGTAAACTCCATGACAACTCCCTCCTCCACCTCCACGGTGGTGGGCTCAACAGCTATTGTCGCCAAGCTACCATTCGGGTATAGGCCAGCTCCTCTTACGCTTCCATAGCTGGAGCTGGCTGAGACCACGTGGTAGAGCGTGTAGTTGAATGTTAGAGATGTGGGCCCACTAACCGTGACCTCGCTCACGTCAGCTATGCACTTGCTTCCAGGAGCTACGGCTACAGCATCATCAACGCCTATGCTCACTACCTCGCTGCAGTTGAAGGTGAGCTCGACAGTCGACTCCCTGCTAAGAGTCGTGGTCGGAGAGCCATTGACCAGAAGGCCTACTTCTAAGTCGACTGGTGAGGAGATGCCTACAGAAACTCTGTAGCTCAATAGGGCTATGGCGGTCGTGGGCCTTAGCACAGTCAAGTTTAAGCTGCGAGACCTCGGGCCAAGCGAGCCGTCAACAAGCCAAGACGTCAACTCATATCCAGGCTTGAGAGAAGCCTCGAGGTAGGCTCGAGAGCCCTCATCATACCAGCCCGAGCCCTCTACAAAGCCAGCCTCTTCACATTGAAGTCTTGCCTCGACGTAGAACTGCTTAACCCAGCAGAACGAGACGTTGTGAGGAGAATCCATGTAGATCAAGCCTTTAGAGCCATTGAATGAGCAGCCGTCAAGCTCGTAGCCTATGCACACGCACCTAGCGCGGTCACCTAAGTACAGGAGTTGGGGTTCAACACGGAACTCCGCTTGAGATCCTTCATCGTACCACCCAGAGCCGTAGGTAGTGCCATAGGGGGAGGACACGTTCAAGAAGAATTGCTTAACCCAACGGAATGAGGCTAAGTGGGGGGAGTCCATGACGACTACGCCTGAAGAGCCAGCTCTGTAAGAGCCGTCTAAGTAGAAGCCCACGCAGATAGCTCGAGAGCCCTCATCAATCTCAACGAGGTCATCTAAGACGTAAAACTCAGCTCGAGAACCCTCATCATACCAGCCTGAGCCGTAGACGGCTCCGTAAGGCGAGCTTACCGCAAGGTAGAACTGCTTAACCCAGCAGAACGAGACGTTGTGAGGAGAATCCATGATCACGTAGCCCTCACAGCCCCTCTCGTAGCTACCATCAATGTAGAAGCCTCTGCACTCAGCTCTACAGCCATCAGCTAACAGCACGACGCTATCAGCGACGCCGAAGTAGGCTTGAGAGCCCTCGTTGTACCACCCAGAGCCGTAAGTCGAGCTGTAGGGAGACGAGACGTTGAGGTAGAATTGCCTGTAGTAGCTTAAGGTTATGAGGCCACTCCTAAGAGCCTTTATGGTTATGGTGGTGTTCGTGGAGTTCACAAGGCCCTTGAAGCATGAGAACAAGAGGCGCTCAAAGACGCCTGTCGCGTTGTAAGCTTTAACCACGTGCTCAGAGCCTACAACCCAGCTGAGAGTTACTGGCAGCGTGTAGTTTACTCCATCGATAGACGCCACGATCATGTCCTCAGGAGCACCCTCAACACCTAAAGTTACTTGGACGAAGGTTTCAATAGTCACTCTAGTGGGGTCGTCTAGCTCAGGCGTGGAGGGGTCATCTGATAGAACCTCGAGTAGAGGGGTACACTCAGACTTAAAGTAGAAAGCTGAACCCTGATTCTCCACCACATCGCCGTGCTGACACCATCTGTTAATCACCACTCGAAATCTTATGGTGGCATTACCTCCAGCTGGAACCGTTATGTTCTCCACGCGTAGGGTATTGGGCGATGACTTGTCGATGGAGCCCTTGGGGATCTCTAAAACCGTTAGGTTCGACGTGGTG
>QMSN01000173.1 GCA_003650865.1 Thermoprotei archaeon | reverse complement strand
GGGCATGCTTATATCCCACTTTTCTGTGGGTTATCTCTTGTGGGAGTATGGAGGTCGTCGTGAGGGAGAGGGGTAGAATTACTCTGCCAGCTAAGGTTCGTGAGGCTCTGGCTCTCCGTAAGGGCAGTAGGCTTGAACTCCTTGTTAGAGATGGCGTCATAGTACTGAGGCCTAAGAGGGTCGTTAAGGCTAGGGACCTCAAGGGCGTCATAGGTCCCCTAACCGTTAAGCTTGAGGAGGTTGAAGAGGCTCTAGGGAGGGCTTGAAGTGCGCTTCATAGATTCAAACGTCTTCATATACCACATGGCTGGAGACCCCAACTACGGCGATAAGGCTTCAAGCATACTTGAGAGGATTGAGAGAGGTGAGGAGGCAGCTGTCTCGACTCTAGCTATAGCTCAAGTCTGCAGCTACCTCAAGTGGAAGCGGAGAGCTGACGTAATACCATCCTTCATAGCCTTCCTAAGCTCCCTGCCAAACCTAGTCAAGGTCGAGACGACATTCCTAGACCTCGTGGAGGCAGCAGACCTATGCCGCGAAGTCGGATGGGACAAGTGGGACGACGTCATCATAGCCATTCAAATGAAGAAGCTCGGCGTAGACGAGATATACTCAAACGACAAGGACTTAGATCAAATACCATCAATAAGAAGGGTCTTCGACTAAAGACGTCAAGCCGTTTATGAGGCCTATGGATCAACGCGATATGACCTCACCATAAACCCTTGTCGACTGATGGAAACTGATGGCGAGCTCTTCTGATGGCGATATCTGAAGTTAAACTGAAGGAGAAGCTATGGTGCGGCCGCCGGGATTTGAACCCAGATCGCAGGCTCGGGAGGCCCGATCATGTTCATCTAAAGTTTCACGATAGAAACATCATGCATGAAACATTCTCGCAGGACGTCATAGCAAGGGTACGAATGTCCTCATCATAGCATGAAATACTAATTGGCTTCTTCAAGTTCTATGTCTATGCTCCATATTTTTCCTGATGCAGTGCTTGTGATCTTCTTACTGGTGTTTTGCCCATTAATATATATCCAATAATGAGGCTCATATGGTGCGCATTTATCATAGTATGTTACACCACCTAAGTGTATGACGACTTGTCCACTATTATCAGTATAAAAGCAGTAACTGTTACCGGGTATGGACATGATGTTCCCTTTGAACTCATGTATGAGAACTACTCGTACTCCAGATGCTGGGAAGCCGTGCTTCGTAACCCTAATTATGATGAGGTCTGTTGGGACATAGTAATGCGTCAACTCTATATGAGCGTGCGGTCTTGAGCTTGACGACTCTTAAGAGCTCCTCCAATCTCTCGTCACGACCCTAACAACATCTGCTTTTCTGAGGCTCAGTATGCTCGTTATGCTCTTCTCGCATACCCCGAGAAGTCTGTACGCGAATATCTTCTTCGCCAAGCCCCTTATGCCTCTCGTCGAGGGCTCTTAACAACTTAATCGGCGCAAGCTCGTTGTAAACTTGGGCTCTGGCCTCCTGAACCTGTAATTGCTCTCTAAGCTTCGAGCATTATTTTCTGGACTTGACTGCTTAAACCTTGAATGCCGACTCCAAGCTCTCTTTTATTAGCTCCTTGAGCTTCTCATCCCTAAGCCTATCGATGTAGGAGCCGAGCAGCTTAATGAATTGTATTGGGTCATCGTATGGCAACATCAAGTGCCTCTCAAGCTCTCAAGCCAGTAATTAACGTCCTCAATGGCCTTTCTAAGCTTGCTGTTCTCCTTTTAACTCTTGATTTGCCTGTCGAGAGCATCAACGGCTGTCCTGAGGCTAGCGTTTTGAGACTTGAGCTCTCTTATCCTCCTCTTATCTCCAAAGAGCATCATCACCTACAACGATAAGTGCTAAAAGAGGGCTCAAACCTTAAAGCCTTGAATGCTTCACGTAAGTGTTTTTGCCCTTAGAACTACAAATTTAAGAATTTAAGCTACAGCGAAGTCTTGGGTGATGTACGTTAGGTGATTTAGTGATCGCTATAGACTTGAGTGAAGACGGGCCAAGAATAGTAGCTCTAGTGGGAGCTAGAGAGCATGTGTTAAAGGATGGTAGGTTTCTTAGAGTATTCTAAATGGCTAAAGCACTTCAGAGAAATAGGATCCGATAGAAAGAAGGTCTACTCAACACTACTTCCCAGGAGATTTGAAAAGGTTAAACCCCTTTTAGACGTCGTCAAAATACGCTTCAACGTAAGCGAGGTCCAAGTGCTTCTCGAAGGGCTGAAACCGCTACTGGTGATAGTAGACGATAAGCTCTATAACGAAGTTGAGTACCCTAGAAAAGTAAAGGAGAGCCGAATCAAAGAGAGGCATAGAAGAAAATTAGTATTGATAGCAGATAACATAGCCAACTACTTCAGAATCCTGTACAATAACAACCCTAGAAGATTCAGAGAAGAACTTGAAAGATTTGAGAAGTAGAACCGCCGCGTCACGGCGAACCCTTGCAGGTCATCCCCCAACTGGTACTGCAAGGTGCCACTCCGCGGCGAATTCCTTCACATATAATGCCTAACTTGTAAAGTATAAAGCTTTCTATGAAACGCTCGCCTCTAGGCCGGTAGGCCCAGCTTCATCGTTGACCGTCTTGGTACTCCTTAATTGCGTTGGTGGCCAAGTCCCTCTGACCAAGCAATCCAGAATCCTATAGCGATACTCCTAACTTAACTTCAAAAGTCGAGGAGCTCAAACCACAAGGCTGAAAGCACCACTAATGATCAGATCTGCAGCGCCTTCTTATGTTTCACGAAGGCAATATGAACCATGAAACAAAAGTCAGTTACCCGGCCAAACACACATTAGTTAATGTATTCTGGTGCGGCCGCCGGGATTTGAACCCGGGTCGCCAGCTCGGGAGGCTGGTGTCCTCCTCCAGGCTAGACGACGGCCGCCTCTAGTGTAGTGCTGTGTGGGTTTGTTTAAGCTTTTCTTGTTCTTCACTTCTCAGCTTCTCGTTGGTGGATGAAATGTTTTTATTTTTGTGGCTGGTGTTTTGTTTGGTGGTTTGTTGTGAGTGAGTGGTGGCGTC
>QMSN01000172.1 GCA_003650865.1 Thermoprotei archaeon | reverse complement strand
CTCTAGACCCCCTAAGCACCCAGAGGTCCTAGATAAGGTGGGCTGTCTAAGCCCAAGCCAGCTCGAGGTATACGTCAAGCAGTTCAAGTCGCCGGATAGAGGAGGCTTCACGTACACGTATGGTGAGAGGCTTAGAGCATACTCCTGTCCTAAGTGCGGGTCAACGTTTGATCAGGTTAAGTTCGTAGTTGAAAAGCTGTCTAGGTTCCCAGTGACAAACCAGGCGGTCGTAGTCCTCTACAACCCCCTAAGGGACTCGGAGAGCACTAGGCACAACGATCCTCCGTGTTGGAATTGGGCTCAATTTAGGATTAGGAGTGGAGAACTCCACGTGACTGCTGTGTTTAGAAGTCACGACTACGTCAAAGCCTTATACCCAAACCTCTACGCACTAGCCTCAATAGCTGAAGAGGTGTATCCGAGTGGGCGTAGAAAGCTTACACTTCTCTCTTCGAGCGCCCACATATACGAAGCTGACTATGAAGCTGTTGAGAGGCACGTAGGCCCCTTCCGATTACTATACAGAGTCTAGGCTTAGTGATCCACCGTGGTGAAGGTTGATATAGCTTAGCTAGTGGGGTAAGGAGGTCTGCTGATGTTAATCAGCAAGTTAAGGCTGGGGTTAAGCCTACCCTACTTCGCTTATGTTATGTAGTATTTTAGAGGTGAGTTAGGCAGAAAAGGGCGTAAGAGCAAATAGCCTAGGAGGTGGTTAGGATGAAGGCTTTAAGGCTAGCTGAGCTTTCATGGGTTGAGCTTGAGGAGCTCATGAGGAAGGGCTTGGACGTAGCCTATGTGCCTGTAGGCACCGTTGAGGCTCACGGCAGACATCTGCCATTAGGCACAGACTTCTTCATACCTGAGAGAATAGCTGAAGAGCTTTGCTCTAAAATTGGAGGCATTGTTGCACCAACTATACCCTACGGAGTCACGAGGAGCCTTATAGGGTACCCAGGCTCCTTAACGCTTACGCCAGTCACCTTCAAGTCGCTGATTAAGGAGGTAGCGATGTCCTTAGCGAAGAAGGGCTTTAAGTACGTGGTCTTCGTCAACGGTCATGGAGGCAACACGGACTACATTAAGGAGGCCATAAGAGAGGCCTACATGGAGGTAGGGGTCAAGTGCATACTGATAGACTGGTGGGTTGCCGTTAGAGGAATCATAGAGAAGTACTACCCAGTTGGTCAGGGCCATGCATTGGCTGACGAGACAGCTGCCCTCATAGCTGTCAGGCCAGACCTCTTGAAGAAGGAGCTCTACGACGAGGAGGAGTACGTGGCTTATCAAGAGGGCTTCTGGGCCTATCCGCTCCCAGCGTCAGCACTAGCCTATAAGAGGGAGAAGCCCACCGTGGACTTCAACTTAGAGAAGGCCAAGAAGTTCTTCGACGAGGTCTGCGACTACTTAGAAGTTGAGGTTAGAAGAGTATTAGAGAAGTGGAGGAGGAGGGGAGGGTAAAGAATCTTAAAGGGTTAAGGCTACGTCTAGGCTTAGCTCCTTCAGCTTCTCTTTAGTCGGTATGCCGTCTGCACTCCATCCCCTAAGCTTGTAGTACTCATCGAGCATCTTGTTCAGCATGTCGTAGGTGACGAGCTTGCCCGCTGATGGTCCTTTGCTGTGAGGTCTAGTGGCTATCTTCTTCGGCAATGTGTCGTCCTTCCTCGTAACTCCCTCCCTCACGTTGAAGGATCTGGTCAAGTTTATTATGCGCTCACCTATCTTCAGGAAGCCCGCTGTGTCCACCTTAAGCCCTGTCATAGCTGAGAGCAGCTGAGCAGGGTCATCTGGCGGAAGTGGGAACCTGCCGAACTCACAGCCTATGAGCGTCTCGTGAGCAGCAATGTAGTCCTCTGTCTCCTTCACGTAGCCCGCCTTGCCCTCAATCGTAAACCTGTCTATGAGCTTCGGTATGCCGAAGATCTCCATGGGTAGCACAGCTGCGCTTAGGTGGCATGCACCTCTATCACTTATGGCGTAGGTCAGGGCTTGACCCCAAGACCCCCTTGGATCCCAAGCTGGAGGTTCAAGCCCCTTAACGTGGACGGCCAAGTCCTCAGCTCCAAGGGCTTTAGCCGCAGCTCTACTGCCATTAGCCAGTAGGTCGCCCACTCCCTCCCTCTTCGCTATGAGCTCGATTAGGCCTATGAGGGCCTCGGGGCTGCTGAACTTCAGCTCTAAGCCCTTGGCGTCCTCGGGCTTTATCAAGCCCTTCTCGAAGCACTCCATGGCGAAGGCGACGACGTTGCCAGCAGTTATGGTGTCCATGCCGTACTCATCGCATAGCTTATTGGCGTATATGACAACCTCTATGTCGTCCACGCAGCAGTTAGCTCCTAGAGCACCTATGCTCTCGTACTCGGGGCCTTCAAGCCTTGTCCCAGCATACTTACCCTCCTTAATCTCCGTGTACTTTATGCAGCCTATCGTGCAGCCGAAGCAAGCTCCACTTGACACCACGTACTTCTTGAGGGAGTCAGCATTGATCTTCTCAGCGCCCTCAAACACCCCCTCATTCCAGTTCATCGTTGGCAGGGCTCCGTGCCCATTAGACACGTCTACTAGCGACGGTGTGCCGAGAGCTGGCAGCACTTGGCCCGTGACTGGGTGGGCTTTGAGCTTTTCTCTTAAGCCGTCGCACAGCTCCTTAAACCTCGAGGGGTCAGCTGGCTCAGGGGGCTTGATCCTCGACGTGACAGCCACAGCCTTGAGGTTCTTGGAGCCGAAGACCGCTCCAACACCTCCTCGAGCAGCCTGTCTCCCAACATCGACAGTTATGCATGCAAACCTGACGAGCCTCTCGCCAGCTGGGCCTATCTTGGCGACGCTTGTATTCGCCTTGTCCCCAACATCGCTCTTAACTAGCTCATCGGTCTCAGAGGTAGTCTTACCCCATATCGAGCTCGCATCTCTAATCTCAACTTCACCGTCGTGAATCCAGAGGTAGCAGGGCTTCTCAGACTTACCTGTGATCACCAAGTAGTCTAGGCCTGAGCTCTTCAGCCTAGCTCCGAAGAAGCCTCCCACAACGCTATCCAGGTAGACCCCTGTAAGGGGTGATTTACAGGCAAAGAT
>QMSN01000171.1 GCA_003650865.1 Thermoprotei archaeon | reverse complement strand
TGCCCCAAGATGAGCCAGCACACGACAACGCCCATACATGAGGATAGGAGGGCTGGCCCCAGAGCTGCCACCTCCACATCCTCTTGATATATGACCTCACTGCCGAATACTCCTCCACCTAAAGGCGCTCCGAAAACCCCTGCTAGTGCGCTTGAAGCCCCGCATATAGCCATGATCCTCGAGTCCCTCCTCGTTATCTTAAGCCACCTCACAACTCTGCTTATCCCCAGGTACTCTATGAGCCTCCTAGCGATGGATCCAAAGCCAACCCCTATGTCGACGGCTGGAAACTCCTTTCCAACCGAGTTGCCAGTGCCTATGCTCAGAGAGGATGTGAGTATCGTAACGAAGGGCTTCTTCGGGCTTACGAAGCCCTGCCTTTCATGTATCGCTTCGAGAGCGCTTTCAGATGCGCCCAGCGTGTAGAAGGCCTCTTTATTGAAGAAGAAGTTGACGATTCCAACCATGAGCCCTCCAAGGGCTGGCAGGATCGGTATTAAGAGGAGGAAGCCGTCCTCGACTAGGGAGTAGAAGAACTCCATGTTCAAGTCCAAGAACACTGTGAAAGCCACAGCCCCTAGACCGCCAAGTAGGCCAGCCCATAGGCTCAGCACTATCCACTTCACCACGAACCTCGACGGCGTTATTCTGAAGTAGCTGCTCATCCCTCTTAGCCCTCTTGAAGCTGATAATTGATGTCGAGGAGACGCTCTTAACATTTATGCCGAGAGGAGGAATTGTTCCAAGCAGTCGAACAGAGCTTGACATCGGAAGGATATATCTAGCTCTAACTCGACGTTTCACCCGTGACCCCACTTGCACCTTAGAGGAGCCCTCTTAACGTCTATAGCCGTCGCAGCCTTAATACTGCTATGCTCAGCTCTAGCTGTAGCTCAGAGCTATGAGCAGCACGAACTCACAATCGTAGTTGAGGGTGTTGAGCCTCCATGCGAAGTGCACGTGTACTCCGAGAATGCCGTCGAGGTGTTCAGCTCATCGGCTACCTCCAGTGGAGACTTAGAGCTACACGTCGAGCTGAGCTCAGGAGTCTACTACATCTCAGTAGTAAGTCATGGAGGAGCTGAGCCAGCAGCTGGCTTTGAAGCGGTTCACTTGACCTCAGACAGGACCATAACATTGAGCACTAAGCCGCTAAGCTCATACGGCTTGAGGGAGGTTCAGATACAAGTCCTATACCCCAATGGCTCTCCAGCACCTCACATAATGATCACGGTCAGCCCACTGGGATTACCGGAGGTGGCTCTCTACGCTGTGAGCGACGAGGAGGGCTTAGTGCACCTCACATGTCCAGGCGTTCCTCTGCTTGTTGAGGCCTCGAGCACCCCCATACCAGTGGTTACGAGAGAGCTTAGCGTAGAGGATTTGGTCAAGGAGATATCCACGAGGACTGAGAATGAGAGCGAGGCTCTTGAAGTAGCCCATCAGTACTTTGGGCAGAGCGACTACGTGACGGTGGTTGAAGTCGCCTTGATATACAGGTCCTCTAAGGTGGTGGTTGGGGGCAATGAAACCTTGACGCTCAGCGAGAACTACGTGAACCAGCTCGATGAGCTCATAAATGCGCTGTCCAGCGAGGGGGCTAGAGGAGCTGAAGGTATGGCTGTTGGGGCTACGCCACACGAGCCCTCTAGAGGGGGGTTTAACCCTCTCTTGGCGACTAGCAGCATACTAGGGATATCCGCCTTAATAGCTCTCGTAGCATTTATCATCGCCAGAGCGAGATTATAGCTGGAGTGAGCTGTGAGAACTGATGAGCGAGGGCAAGACCGAGCTCAGCGGAACCACGCTTAGAGTCTACATCTACATGCTCAAGGCCTCTAAGCCAGTCGGTGTTAGAGAAGTTCAGAGAGCTATGGGGTTTAAGAGCCCCTCAACAGCCCTTTACCACATAACTAAGCTCCTAGATCAGGGGCTCGTGGTTAAGGATGAAGACGGCTACAGGGCTATTGGGTCGTCTAGCGTATCCTCACTCCTCATGTTCAAGAGGATTGGCAGGGTGCTAGTCCCGAGGTTCCTCTTCTACGCTGTCTTCTTCACCTCAGCTACAGCCATGTTCACAGCTCTAAGCCTAATCTACGAGGGGTTAAGAGGCTTCCCGTGGATATTCGCCTTAGCCATGTGCCTAATAGCCTCTGCGATCATGTGGATTGAGACCTTCAGGCTCTGGAGGAGAGGTGTGACCTAGCGCAGCTTGGCGCAAACAGAGGCCCTATAGCAGCTCGAGCTTAAGCTCCTTCTAGGTGGAGCTAAGCAATAAATTCCAGCTCAACCAGATTATGGGTGACTGGCTATGAGCGACTTGTTGCGCTGCGACGTCTTGGTCATAGGTGGAGGGCCAGCTGGGCTTATGGCTGCTAGGTTTGCTGCTAAGCATGGTGCCCAAGTCATCCTCTTGGAGAGGAGAGAGGTCTTTGGCGTCAAGCCGTGTGGTGAAGGGGTTTCGTCGACGTGCTTCGAAACCGCTGAGATGAAGCCCGAGCCAGATGTCGTGCTGAGGAGGATTAAAGGCTTTGAGGTGTACGCCCCCGACGAGACGAAGAAGGTGAGGCTGGTCAGCGACGGCGAGGTTCAAGGGTACATAATAGACAAGAAGCTCTTTCTGAAGAGGATGGCTGAGGCTGCTGAAGACGCTGGAGCTAAGGTTCTCGTTGGCTGCGAGGCCAAGCTGGTGCGCGATGAGGCTACATGCGTAGTGGCTGAGGTCGAGGGGAGGAGCGGGGGCTTTAAGGTTGAGGCTAAGGTTGCTCTAGGCTGTGAGGGCTACACGTCTATAGTTGCTAGGAGCTTCTTCGACAGGTCTGGCTACGAGCTCATACCATGTGTTCAGTACAGGATGAGGAACGTCGAGTTGCCTCATGACGACATACTCATGTTCTACTTGGGGAACGAGGTTGCACCTGGAGGCTATGCATGGGTCTTTCCGAGGGATGATCGCGTGGCCAACGTCGGCATAGGGGTCAGGTGGAGGGGGAGGGCTAAGGACTACCTCGACTCCTTCGTCAAGAGGCATGGAGACATGTTCGGGAAGGCTGAGATAGTTGAAGTTGGAGCAGCTGCTGTGCCAGTCGGCGGGAT
>QMSN01000170.1 GCA_003650865.1 Thermoprotei archaeon | reverse complement strand
TCAGGCATCATCATCTCGAGTATTAGCTTGTAGTCAGCTACCATGACGACATCAGCTGTCCTATTGAGCTCAGTGACCTTCCTAATGGCGGCAACGCTCCCAGAAACCTCGTTCTCAACTGTAACGCCCGGCTTAATCTCCGCGAACGCATCTATAAAGTCCCTCATGGGCGCTGTCAGTGAGCCTGCGTGGAAAACCTTGAGCTTAGCCTCTCCACGCCACGTGAAGACGACTACAGCAGCTGCTGACACTAGACATATGACTGCCACAAGGGCTGTCACGTGCCTTAACCTCAAGAGTCTCCACCACTTCGTTATATACTTCCATACATAACGAAGTTTAAAAGCCTTCTGGAAGCCTATAGTCTAGAGAGCCTTGTCCTTCAACTTAAAGCCTAAGCTCAAGATGTGGTTTGAGGTTGACGGGAAGCCCGTTTTAGGTCAGGGAGGCGTGGAGTTACTTAAAGCGATAGAGGAGAAGGGGTCTATAAGCGCAGCCGCTAGTAGCTTAGGATTGTCGTATAGGTTCGCTTGGAACTACATAGTTAAAGCTGAGAGGGCTCTAGGCGCTCCCCTCGTCGTTAGGAGCATTGGAGGCTCCTCGGGGGGAGGCTCTAAGCTCACAAGCCTCGCTAAGGAGCTGATAGCGGAGTACGAGAGGATTAAAGCTTTAGTTGATAGCGTCTCCTCGATGTCCATCAAGGTCAGCGTTAACTCCTTGAAGTGTGTAGTTGAGGATTTAGCTGTCGACGGCGGTTATGCCAGACTTAAACTTAGAGTTAAGGCGCCCTATAGGCTCAGGGTAGCTGTGACTAAGGAGTCGCTCATGGAGCTTGGGGTTAAAGAGGGCTCAACAGTAAACTTGATGTTCAAGGCCGCTGATGTGGCCCTAGTCTCTAAGGAGCCTCATTAGTCACTCGAGCTTTTGCTACAGCCTCAGCGAAGTCCCTAGCAGAAACTCCGTATGCGACGCCCCTCCCCTCGATAACCCTCCTGACTCTCTCCTCCACTTGATCTACGTCCTCCGGCTTGACTCCTCTAATGGCGTCGCTCAGCTCGACGAGCAGGTCTGGTGGGTCTACGAAGAAGTCGCCGCTAAACATGGCTTGAGATATCTTGCCCTCCTCGTCTAGGGTCAAGCAGACCTTTATGAGTTTGCCTCCAACAGCTTTGTGCTCGCCTATAAGGACCAAGATTTACACCCTCAAGAGCCTCTCGATCATGCTCCAGTGCTCATTTCTAAGTGGGCATTTCTTGCATAGCCATCCAAGCCACTCAGCTTTAGAGTACTTCTCTTGGTATAAGCTCTCGGCATAGGCCAGCTCCTCCCGGCTTAAGTCTTCCTCGTAGACCTCAAAGCTCAGCGCGTGCTTGAAGGCTTCGAGAAGCATCTCCTCAACCTCCCTCGTGGAGGCATCTCTGCCCAACTCTTCACTGACTGTTGTAACTCTAGACCTGACTGAAGTCACAAACTTGTCTCTTAGCTTTTCACGTGAGACGCTTAGTACCCTGCTGAGCATGTCGATGTCTGTTGATACTAGCAGACAGCCGTGAACCAAGACAACGCCCTTGCCCACGTAGCCAGCTAGTCCAGCCACCTTCCTTTGCCCTACGGCTACGTCGTTCATAGGCTTAAAGCTAGACTTCAAGCCTAAGGCTCTGAGCCCTTCAGCTACAGCCTCCCCCACTTCTCTAAATATGTCTGGGAGCTCTCGCAGGGGCTTTGTAAAGACGAGCGTGAAGTTGAGGTTACCCATATCGTGGTAGACTGCTCCTCCACCAGTGTGTCTCCTAACTACCTTGACCCCCTTATTGACGCACTCTTCAAAATTGACCTCTAGTAGGGGGCACTGAAATCTGCCTATGACGACGGCTTTGCTATTCCTCCAGAACCTTAACGTCTTGACGCCTTTCTCGCTTAAACTCTTCAGTAAGGCTTCCTCGACGGCTAAGTTAAGGTTAGGGTTCTCTGGAGATTCAAACCTTAAGAGCCTCCACTCCTCCATGAGGAGTTGCACCGTTGACTCTGCTACTCACCAAATAGCTGCTTAGCTACTTTAACCCTCAGCTCCTTCCACTTCCTCTCAAGTATACCCTCAACCGTGTAGTCTACCTCTATGCCAGCCTCAAGGGATCTAGCCACGACTCCTCCTAGGAATCTTCCGGGCTCGCTGGAGAGCTTGAGCTCAACTTTCCTTCCAAGCTCGTTGCTGAGCTTCTTTGCTATCGAGTGTAGGTCTATGCCAAGCTTCATGTCCCTCTCGTTGAGCACGAGCTCTATGACTCCTCCCCCCAGCACTCTAATAGCCTCCTCTATCATCGCCTTGAGACTAGCCTTGTACTCCTCGCTTCCAGCCATCTCCAGCATCTTCTTCTTCGCTTCTTCAGCTACGCTCTCTATGAGCTTCTCCTTGACGTCGAGCACCATCCTCATGGAGTCCATCCTGGCCTTAGCCACATCACTCCTCCTCCTTCTCAACGCCTCGTCCTTAGCAGTCTTAACTATGGCTTCAGCCTCTGCCTCTGCTTTGCGTCTAGCCTCAGCCACGGCCTTCCTGACGAGCTCATCAGCCTTCTCCCTAGCCTTCGATATCACTTTCTCAGCTTCTTGCTGAGCGCCTTCAATTATCGTCTTTACGAGCTTCTCGACGTCTCCAAGCTTATCCATAAGCTCACCCCTAAGGCTTCAACATCTCCGATAAGACCAAGCTTAAAGCCTTCTCCATGTTCTTGGAGGCTAGGTTCTTCAACCTCTCGATCTCGCTCTTAGCGTCACCCTCTATGCTGCTTATCTCTCTCTTTGCCTCCTCCTCTATTCTCTTTGCCTCCTCCTCCGCCTCTCTCTTGGCCTTGTTTACTATGTCCTCGTAGACGCTTTTAGCTAAGTCCTCAGCCCTCTTCCTAGCTTCTTCCTCTATTCTCTTCGCCTCTTCATAAGCCTCGTCGAGTATCCTCTTCGCCTCCCTCTCAGCGTTCAATACACGACTTAGAACCTCGTCCACACCTGGTCTCCCCTACTTGGTGAGCTGTTCTCCCTTAAGCTTAGGCAAACTTTATAAATTCTTTCATTTAATGAGGAGTAGCACGTTGAGCGACGTAGAGGGGCGG
>QMSN01000169.1 GCA_003650865.1 Thermoprotei archaeon | reverse complement strand
TTCCTGTTTGAACAGCTCTATGAAAGCTCATTGAAGGGGTTTTCATTCTTGCTTGAGGAGTTGACAGTTGACGATGTTGTAGTGCTCAAGGCGATGAGTGGGTGGAGCAGGGTTAACACGAGGCTGCTCATGGACTCAGTAGGCTTCAAGAGGACTAAGTTCTACAACTGCGTAAATAAGCTCATAAAGCTGGGCTTGATAAACAGGGTTTTGACTGGAGAGTACGAGCTGACTAGTCAAGGTAGAGCTATAGCTGAGCGCTTGGTAAACCCAAGTGAAGCCGTCAAGATACTTTACGGCGAGAACCAGCCCATAAAGGTTAAGGTTGAGAGCTCGGATATAGAGGTCAAGAACCTCGAGGACCTCTTAAACATCGTCGAGTTGGCTTCAACTGAAGACGTCTATCAGCACGTTAGGAGGGGGGGCTTGGCGAGATGGCTCTACGTGATAGGCGATAAGCCTTTGTCGAGGGAGATCAACAGGTTGAGGAATGCTGTCACGAGGTTTAACGTCAAGGATAGGCTCAAGAAGATACTGGAGGAGAGGGTTAAGTTTCTCAAGGAGCTTGCATCTCTCCTAGACGCGGCTAAGCGCAGGTCTAGGTAATACAAGGCTTCAGCTAAAAGCATAAATCGGAATTAACATCTCCTTTTATTTTTTGCAGAAGAGTGATGAACCTTTGAGGCTGCTAGCTGGGGTTGGCCAGCTGAGGCTCGGGATGAACGTGCTAGTGCTATCCTTGACCAGCTTTGCGACGTCGTTTAGCATGGGGCTCTGGCTCTGGTACTTCTCGCTTTACGCAGTTGAGGAGGTAGGAGCTTCCTCCGTAGAGCTAGGCCTAATATTCCTGGTAAGCACCCTCTGCTTCTTCTTCGGGGGCTTCTTGGGCTTCTTAGCTGATAGTGTTGGCAGGAAGAACGTGATAGTAGTTGGAACAAGCCTGTACTCCCTCTTAACGCTCGCCATGGGACTCTCAAAGTCCTGGATTACGCTAGCACTCTCGCTCGCTGGTATTAGGCTTATACATTCATGCTACTTCGGCTCCATGCTCGCCATGACCGCTGAGTCCGTGGACCCCAGTAGGAGGGGGATGGCTCTCTCCATGCTAAACCTCCTAAGCTTCGCAGGCCTCGTGCCAGCACCCTACGTGGGCTCTTGGCTCCACGCCTTCTACGGCTCCTACCAGCAGCTATTCGCTGTAAGCGCTATGCTCACGTCCCTCATGGCTGTCTCTAGGCTAATCCTCAGAGAAACCTTGCCTTTAGAGTCTAGGGGGAAGCCCAGCCTCAAGTCCATAAAGCTCAAGATGCTTGACGCCTTGAGCAGCAGTAGAGGCCTCAAAGGTGTGCTCGTGCTTAGCGGCCTCTACTCCTTCTCCTCAAGCTTAACCATGGGGATATACGGCTTATGGATACTCTACGCAACTGAAGTGGCTGGGCTATCCACGGAGGAGCTCGGCTTGTGGGGAGCGATATACCAAGCAGCTTTCATGTTAACTGTGCTCCCAGCTGGTAGGCTTGCTGATAAGGTGGGCTTTAAGAAGATGCTTTTCATAGGGATACCTGTTGAGGCCCTCTCATGCCTGGCTTTCGCGTATGCACGAGGCTTACCACTAGTGGCCTCAGTAAGCATTTTTGATGCTGTGGGCTCAGCCATGAACATTATAGCCCTCGAAGTCGCTGTAGCCCATCTATCAGATTCAGCTCACAGAGCTGGAGCTCTCTCACTGTACAGTGCAGCTTACTACGGCTCTTCAGCTCCAGCTTCCTACGTAGGAGGGCACATCTACAGCTACTCGAAGAGCATGCCCTTCATCCTCTCAGCCTCTCTTCAAACACTGTCAATAGCGACTTTAGTTGTGTTGAGCAGGGAGTCTAGGCTTAGGCTTCAAGCCTTGGAGAAGGCTAAATAGCTCAGCTCAACTGGTAGTGTTACAACTGGGGCTTTACGTGGTGGCTGTCTTGGATCCTCGAGACTTGGCTCGTAGGGCTGTTGAGATCTGCATCGAGCTTGGAGCTGAGTTCGCTGATGCGAGGCTTCTAAGCCACTCCGGCTTGAGGGTAGAGGTCGCTGATGGCAGGGTCAGGGAGGTTAAGTCTGTGGATGAAGTGGGCTTAGCCTTGAGGTGCTTTGTGGGTGGGGGTTGGGGCTTCACGTCGACATCGATCTTGATGCTTGACGAAGTGGAGAGGGCTTGTAGAGAGGCCTTTAAGCTCGCTAAGGCTGCTGGTCAAAGAGTTGAGGAGAAGGCGAGCTTGAAGTGTGAGTGTAGGGGCTTCAGCATCCACGTCAAGCCCCGCGTAGACCCCCTAAACCTCTCCGTGGAGGAGAAGGTTGAGATGTGTCTAGGCATGGAGAGGGAGATGAGGGAGCTCGATAGTAGAGTTAGGAGCACGTCATCTGTATACTTAGAGGCTAGGGAGGAGCTCTTCGTAGTCAACTCCTTAGGCTTAGAGTCCACCGCCATAATGCCCACACTCCTCGTGGTTGCCTCAGCTTATGCGAGTGAAGCGGGTGTAACGCAGAGAGGCTATGAATCCAATGGCGGGGTTGGAGGGCTTGAAGTCCTAGAACCTAAAGGCCCTAAAGCTGTCGCTAGAGATGCTGCTCAAGAAGCCCTAGAGCTCCTCAAGGCTAAAAGCCCTCCTGCAGGCAAGTTCACGTGCATATTGGATCCCGAGCTAGCAGGTGTCTTCATCCACGAGGCTTTTGGACACGCCTGCGAGGCGGATATCGTGCTTAGCGGTGGCTCAATACTTGAGGGCATGATCGGCAAGAGCGTTGGGTCACGTGAAGTCGTGGTTAAAGACGACCCCACGCTAAAGGGTCTCTTCGGCTACACTCCCGTAGACAGCGAGGGCGTTGAGGGGCGTGGAACAACTATAGTTGAGATGGGCACCTTGAAGTCTTACCTTCATAGCCTAGAGACCTCCTCAAGGATGTCCGCTAAGCCAACTGGTAATGGCAGAGCTCAGGGGTACATGAATGCCCCCATAGTCAGGATGACCAACACATTCATCGATAGAGGTAGCTGGAAAGTTGAGGAGCTATTTGAGGGCGTTGAGAGAGGGGTGTACGCTAAGGGTAGTAGCTACGGCTATGTCGATAC
>QMSN01000168.1 GCA_003650865.1 Thermoprotei archaeon | reverse complement strand
CATAGGGTCGGGCCTCCACCCCAAGGTAGTCAAGTTCAGAATGGGCAATCCTCACGGCGAGTTCGACGTGGAGTTAAAGCTAATAGCGAAGGAGGCTGGCCACGTGAGGCACAATGCTCTTGAAGCCGCTAGGTTAATGGCAAGCAAGTTCCTCGCCACCCACCTACCTGAGCAGAGCTACTACTTGATAATCCATCCATATCCCCACCACATATTGAGGGAGAACAAAATGATGGCCTTCGCGGGCGCTGATCGACTGCAAGACGGCATGAGGCTTGCCTTTGGGGACCCAGTGGGCTTAGCCGCCCGAGTCTACCCAGGGACGGTGGTGATGACAGTGAGGGCCAAGAGGGAAAGAGCTGAGTTAGCTAAGCAAGCGTTGAAGAGGGCTGCTTCAAAGCTGCCCGTTCCATGCAAGATAGCGGTCAAGTCCTTGACAAGGCCCGAGACAGTCGACGTAAGCGGAGGCAGCTCTTGAATTACCTCCTAGCATCCTTAATTATGCTCACCGAGCTTGGCAATGTAGTATCTTGGCTAATTGCCTCTCAAGTCATTTACTGGGCGGGGAGGCGCCGCGAGGCGCTATGCTTAGCCATGGGTGTGCTCGCGTCCTACATAGCCTCGACGATAGTTAAGTACGTCACCGCCTTGCCCAGACCGCCACCTACTAACTGGCTCGTTCAAGTAGATTCACCTTATGGCTTTCCCAGCGGCCACACTGCCGTTGCTTTCTTCGCCGCAGCCTACCTTTCAATGAAGAATAGGAAGGCAGCGCCGCTATTAGCCTTAGCCGCGTTCGTGGCATATTCAAGGCTAGCCCTCGGAGTACATTACATAAGAGACTTGATCGGAGGGGCGTTCATAGGGGTATTGATAGCCTTCACGTTTAACTGCATCGAGAAGAGGAGCGTGGATGAGAAACTGCTGGACCCTCTACTTTTCCCATTAAGCTTTATTGCCGCAGGCCTCCTCTACCTAAGCTTTCCTACGAGGCCTGGCTTAGCGGGGGGCTCGCTCGCAGGACTTGTCATTAGTTGGAGGTTTTCACGGCTGGTCCGTGGGAGGCTAGGGCTTCCACACATGGCGTTGGGGGTGCTTATGGCCTGCCTATTGCTATGTGCGTACTCGACAATCGAGCTTAAAGAGGTAAGGGCATTGGTTTTCCTCACGTTTACGACCTACCCGTACATCGTTCATCCAAGCTTGTTCGGCGGAGCCTCGAGTAGCACTACGACCATTCAGGCCTAAACCGATCGTCCTGTCTAAGTTGAGCAAGCCGCTCCAACATGATCTTCCTCTCAACGCTCGCAACTAAGCGGCGGGTTTGGACGACCACGTCTGGATTCACGCTAATGCTATCTATTCCGCAACGCACTAGGAACTCAGTGAACTCAGGGTAGACGCTGGGCCCTTGACCGCAGATGCTAACGGTGACTCCATGTTTATGAGCTACTCGGATTAAGTGCTCAATGGCCCTTTGGACAGCTGGGTCTCTTTCATCAAAGTACCTTGGATCTATGTCCGGAAGTATTTGGGAGTCCCTATCGGTTCCTAGAATTAGCTGTGTTAAGTCATTGCTACCTATGCTAAAGCCGTCAAAGTACTTACAAAACTCGTCGGCCATGAATATGATCGAGGGCACCTCGGCCATGGCCCACACCTTGAAGTCCCTGCCCCTCCTCAAGCCCTCCTCCTCCATGATCTTTAACACCTCCTCGACCTCCCAGGTGGCTCTGACGAAGGGTAGCATCACCCAGACGTTCTTTAAGCCCATCCCGTCCCTGACCTTCTTTATCGCTCTTAGCTCGAGCTTAAAGGCGTCGCGATACTGAGGACTGATGTACCTGCTCACGCCCCTCCATCCAAGCATCGGGTTGTCTTCGTGTGGCTCGTACTTATCGCCTCCCTTGAGCTCCCTATACTCATTGGTCTTGAAGTCGCTTAACCTGACGACGACCGGCCTTGGGTAAATCTCTCTGGCAACCATTGCTACTCCCTCGGCCAACTTCTCGATAAACTTCTCCTCTTGACCCATCTCGAGTAGGTATAATGGATGTTCGCCTATCCAGCTAGCCATGATGAACTCTATCCTCATCAACCCTATGCCGTCGAACGGTAGGTCCTTATACTCTGAGATCTTCTCAGGGACACCTAGGTTCATGTATATCTTCGTCCCAGTCACAGGGGCTGCCTCAGCCATTACCTTGGCGGTCGTTGACACAGCAGGTGCTTCAGCTGGGGCTAGCACAGCGTCCACCCTTCCACGATATACAACGCCGGTCTTCGCGTCCACGGTGTAATCCTCGCCCGTCTTCATGAGCTGAGTGGCGTTGCCCGTGCCAACTATGGCTGGTATCCCCAGCTCGCGGCTTACTATGGCGGCGTGACACGTCATCCCTCCATCGTCGGTCACGATCGCACTGGCCATCCTCATGAAAGGCACCCAGTCGGGGTTCGTCATCTTAGTGACGAGAACATCTCCCTTCTTAAAGGACTTAGCGAGCTCCTCAGGCGAGAAAGCGACCCTAGCTACTCCATATGCTACGCCTGGGCTAGCCGGGAGGCCTTTGAGTAGGGGAGTCGCAGACACAGGGGCTGCTTCAGGCCTCTGTGTGACCCGCCCAGTCGTCCCCCACACGGTCTCAGCTCGGCTTTGAACTATAAACACGTTGTTTGGAAACAGCATGTCGCGGTCGATGGCCCACTCTATATCCTGGGGCCTACCATAGTGTCGCTCTATCTTAATGGCCAGTTCAGCCAGCAACTTAATTTCCTCTGGAGTTAGGCAAGGCTGTCTTCTACGTTCAGGAGGGACCTCGGCGTGGATGGTCTTGCCGGTCGCAGGGTCCCTGACGTACTCTAGGGTCTTTTCAGCTATCTGCTGTTCTACAATCTGGAGCGTCTCCTTATCCACGATAAAGCGGTCTGGGGTCACGGAGCCGCTTACTACGCTCTCGCCAAGCCCCCAGTTGCCCTCGATAACTATCTTCGAGGGATCGCCGGTGACTGGGTGTATGGTGAACATGACGCCGGCAGCCTTGGAGTTAACCATTTTCTGCACGACCACGCTAATTAAGACCTTTTCGTGAGGGAACCCCTTCTGCTGCCTATAGAATAT
>QMSN01000167.1 GCA_003650865.1 Thermoprotei archaeon | reverse complement strand
TAGCGTGAAGTGGGTGCCCCAGTGCTTAGAGGACTTTTAGTATCGTTAGCTTTATCGGCTCCATGTCCTGGAAGCCCTCTCTCAGCAGTAGCTCGTACTCCTCCTCTTTAACTATGAATTGAGGTCTCCTGCCAGCCATGGTCTGGATCCAGTGGAAGTAAGCTGGTATCTCAACTTGCTTTGACGAGTCGAGCTTCTCAACCCTTATGAGGACCTTGTCGTACTCCTTAACCCCCTTCTCCTCGATCTCCCTCTCAAACTTGATGCTCATATTGCCTATCAAGAAACGCCTATCCATCCTAAGCTGGAGAAGCCTAGGGTACTCCTCAGACATGCCTCGCACCCCTCTAAAGGCTTTAGAGTGAGGGATATAACCTTTTAAGTGTGCTTGGAGGTCGAGCTCATGAGCAGAGCGTCGACCGTGTACTTCTACGACTTGAGGAAGCAGCAGCTCGCTAGGCTTGAGGACGTAGTCGACAAGCTCCTATCACCCTTTAAGGGCTATGTGAAGGGCGTGGTGGGGGTCAAGGTCCACATGGGTGAGGAGGGCAACGTAACACACTTGAGGCCTGAGTTCGTTAGAGCTGTCGTCGACTGGATTAGAAGTGTTGGAGGAGACCCCGTGGTCTTCGATACAACGACGCTCTACGCAGGCTCGAGGAACAATGGTGTGAGTTATCTAAACCTAGCATCTAGGAAGGGCTTTAATTACGCGACTCTCGGAGCCCCTATAGTGATAGGCGACGGTCTTAAGGGTAACTTGGGCTTCAAAGTCGCGATAAGAGGAGTTGAGCTCAGCGAAGTGGAGGTAGCTGAAATAGTGGGGCAGCTGGACTCCATGGTGGTGCTATCCCACTTTAAGGGTCACGTAACAGCGGGCTTTGGAGGAGCCATTAAGAACCTAGCTATGGGGTGTACAACTAAGAAGGGCAAGGCCTCTCAGCATAGAGCTCACATGCCGAGAGTTTTAGCTGAACTATGCACTGGATGTGGGACTTGCGTCAAGCACTGCATCTACGGTGCCATTCAAGTTGTCGAGGGAAAAGCTAGGGTGAACTACGACACCTGCGTTGGATGCTTAGAGTGTTACTTTGCATGCCCCAACAGAGCCTTGGAGGTGCCTAGTGAAGGACCAGTTAAGCTTCAAGCTAGGCTTGCTGATGCAGCTTTAGCTGTGTTAAGCTCATTGAGCTATAAGCCAGTCTACCTCAACGCGCTAATCAACATAACGTCTAGATGCGACTGCCTGGGCTGCGTTATGACACCCATAATGGGCGACATAGGGTTCCTATCAAGCTTAGACCCAGTAGCCATAGACCAGGCGTCCATAGATCTGGTCAAGACCGTTAATGGAGGCGTAAACCCGTTCTTAGAGATACATGGCATAGATGGAGAGAAGCAGCTTGAGTATGGTGAGAAGCTTGGCTTGGGCTTAAGGGCTTACAGCCTAGTAGAGGTCTAAGCTACACCCCAGCTGCAGCCATTACGCCGAGGATCCCTTCCCTTATCATGGCCACTGCTAGGGCAGCTAATATGAAGGACATTATCCTAGCAAAGACTAGAGAGCCGTTCTTACCGAGGACCCTAAACACCTTATCGCTGTAAGTCAAGATGGCCCAGGCGAGAGCCACATTAGCGACTATGGATACCATGGTGGGTGCAACTCCATAACCCCCCTCCATCAGGTACATCACTATCGATATGCTGCCCGGACCAGCCAAGAGAGGAGTTGCTAACGGCACAACTGTTAGTTGTTCAGGCTTAATCTTCATGGCCTCAACCCTCCCGAGGAGCCCCTCAATGGCCACTATGAGTAGTATGAGCCCTCCAGCGATCCTGAAGTCGTCGACGCTTATGTGGAAGAAGTCTAGTATCAACTTACCTCCAAGAGCGAACACCACGAGTATTATTCCTGCTATGATCACCGAGTTCTGAATAGTCTTCCTCCTGACTGTAGGGTCGAGGTCTTCAGTTAGGGAGTAGAATATCGGGACGTTGCCTATGGCGTCGAAGACCACGAACAGCATCGTGAAGGCGGTGAAGTAGGCGTAGAACACGTCCAAAGCCATATCGACACCACAAAAACCTCTCTCAACACACTCTAATTACTTTATAGCCTAGACCTCAAGCCGCTTCGCGCTTCACTTATGTAAAGCTTATCAGCTGTGTAGAGGCTATGTCTGTCTGGTGGTCGAGTTTGATCTCGAGAGCTGACTTAGTCGATTTGGTGAAGAAGTACGATTTAAGCGACATTCACATAGGCGTCTTGGGGAGCCACTCTGCCCTCGACGTTATGGATGGAGCTAAGGAAGAGGGCTTCAAGACCGTTGTCGTCTGTCAGAAGGGGAGGGAGAGGCCATACTTCATGTTTAAGAGGCTCTGCGATGAGATCATAGTACTGGACAAGTTCGCCCACATAGTCAATGAGGATGTTCAGGAGAGGCTTCGCCAGCTTAACACGATATTTGTGCCCCACAGGTCCTTCACGACTTACGTCCCATACGACGACATAGAGAACAAGTTTCTAGTGCCCCTATTCGGCAATAGGGCTATCCTCAGGACGGAGGAGAGGTGGGCTCCCAGAAACCAGTACTACCTCTTAGAGAAGGCTGGGATAAGGCAGCCCAAGAAGTTCAAGTCTCCAGACGAGATCGATAGGCTCGTGATAGTGAAGGTTCAGGAGGCTAAGAGGAAGATCGAGAGGGCCTTCTTCACAGCCACAAGCCCAGAGGACTACTGGAGGAAGGCTAGGGAGAGGATCGAGAAAGGGATCATAACTGAGGATGACTTGAAGAGCGCCGTCATAGAGGAGTTCGTGCTTGGAACCTACTTCAACTTCAACTACTTCTACTCACCACTAGACGATGAGCTGGAGTTCATGGGGATCGACAGGAGGCTTCAGACAAACCTCTACGACTTCGTGAACCTACCAGCTAAGCAGCAGCTAGACGTTGAGGTACCCCTTCAGAACATTGAGGTTGGACACATGCCGGCAACCATAAGGGAGTCCCTGCTCGAGAAGGTGTTCGACATAGGCTTGAAGTTCGTGGAGGTCACTAAGAAGGAGTACCCGCCTGGCATCATAGGTCCATTCGCCCTCCAAGGAGCAGTCACCTCAGACCTAG
>QMSN01000166.1 GCA_003650865.1 Thermoprotei archaeon | reverse complement strand
TCCTATGGCAACTACATCGAGGTCAGAGAGGTCGTGGAGAAGTACTGCGCTGATGCTCTGAGGCAATGGGCTGCAAGTGGTGCCACGGGTTACGACATAAGGTTTAGGTGGGAGGATGTGGATTATGCATGGCGCTTCTTAATTAAGCTCTGGAACGCCTCGAAATTCGCGTTGTCCAATCTAGCTGACTACGAAGGCTCTCACCCGAAGAGACTTAGGGTTCTAGATGCTTGGTTATTAAGCAAGCTTGCTGATACGATAGAGGCCACGACATCATTTATGGAGCAAATGCGCTTCAACGAGGCTTTAGAGTCTATCAGGGACTTCACGTGGCATGTCTTCTGTGACCACTACATAGAAGCCGTGAAGTACCGCCTCTATGGGCAGGCTGATGATGACAGCAGAAGGGCTTCTCAATACACTCTCTCAAAGGCTCTATTCGTGATACTCAGGCTTCTGGCACCCTTCTGCCCCTTCATAACTGAAGAGATATACCACGCCTACTTTAAGCAGAGAGTCGGCGTAGAGAGCATACACTTGTTAGAGTGGCCTAGACCCGATGAGTGTGAAAGAAGCCCTGCAGCTGAAAAGGCGGGATCCATAATCATCTCGACAATAGCTGCTATCAGGAGGACGAAGATAAGGAGCAGACTTTCGCCAGGTTGCCCTCTAGAGCTATTACAGCTAGACCCTGGACCTTATGCTGATGCTCTGGCCGAAGGACTTGACGACGTGAAGGGGACTTGCAGAGCCCGAGAAGTGGCTGTAGAGAGCTTACAGAGCGACTACTACGTGGTAGACGAGTACCCCGATATACACTTTAAGTTCAGAGCTGTGAAGAGGTGATCACGATAAGTCTAGATAAGATAAGGCTTGAGAGGTTGCTTAAGGAGTTAAAATCGAAGAAGGGTAGGGGCACTGAGCTTATATCGCTCTACATACCTGCTGGCAGGCCCTTAGGCGACGTAACTTCTTCGTTGAGAGAGGAGTTATCGACAGCCGCTAACATAAAGGATAGGACCACTAGACACCACGTCCTCGACGCTCTAACCGTGACTCTCCAGAGGTTAAAGATGTTCACGTCAACTCCTAAAAACGGGCTTGTGATATTTGCAGGCTACATACCCAGAGGAGCGCCGGGCAGTGAGAAAATGGAGGTCTACGTCATAGAGCCCCCTGAGCCGATAAACACTTACCTCTATAGGTGCGATTCGAGGTTTCACACGGAGATACTTGAGGAGATGACTGAGGAGAAGGGGAGCTACGCGATTATAGTCATGGATAGGAGCAGTGCAACTTTCGCCTTACTAACGGGGAGGAGGTTAAAGGTGCTTGATGAAATAACGTCAGGAGTGCCAGGCAAGCATAGTGCTGGAGGTCAGTCTGCTAGGAGGTTTGAAAGGGTTATAGAGATTATGGCTCACGAGTTCTACAAGAGAGTTGGGGAGTACGCTCAGAAGCTCTTCAGCGGCATAGAGGACTTGAAGGGGTTAATAATTGGAGGGCCTGGTCCAACCAAGAACGACTTCTATGAGGGCAACTACTTACCATCCGACTTGAAGAAGCTAGTCATAGCTGTGGTTGACGTTGGCTATACCGGCGAAGAAGGAGTCTACGAACTTATAGAGAGAACCCAGGACATACTTGAGGGCATACGGTACATCCATGAGAGGCAGGTCATACAGAAGTTTCTCGAATACATAGCTAAGAAGGAGAACTTGGTATCCTATGGCTATAGAGAGGTGTACAGCCTCCTTAACCAAGGAGTCGTGGATACATTAATAGTCTCTGAGGACTTGTCGTTAATCTACGTAAAGGCTTCATGTGGGAACTGTGGGTGGAGCAAACATGAGATACTTAGGAAAGAGGATGTAGAGGAGTTCAAGAGGCTCTATGCGAAGTGCCCTGTATGTGGACAGCAGACCATATTAGAGCAAGGAGATGTTATCGAGCACCTCTTAGAGGTGTCTAAGATGTACGGGACTAAGGTCGAGATAATATCCACAGCAACGGAGGAAGGCAAAGGCTTCTTGCAGTCTTTTGGGGGGATAGCAGGGTTGCTACGATATGCCCGTCCTAGTAGCTAAGATGAGGATGAGAACCTACACCAATAAATTTTAGCTCGTCGACGTATAAGGTATGAGAGAACGCTTTGTACTAAAACTGGGTGGCCACGTGATCTTCAGTGAAGATGGAGTGTTGAAATCAGATGCCTTGTTGAGCTACGCTAAGCTGATAAGAGATTTCTGGGCAAACGGCAAGCAAGTGCATGTAGTCGTCGGAGGAGGCCCTCCTGCTAGACGTTTAATAGACCTATTAGCTGAGCTGAGCGCTGATAAAGCGCTTCAAGACATAATTGGCATAGAGGCCTCAAGGCTTAACGCAAAGCTACTCGCGTACTCCTTAATTAGCTTAGGGGTAAGGGCACGCTACATCGAGGAGTTAAGTGCCTCATTAATACTTGAAGATAAAATCTTGGTAATGGGGGGGCTAACACCAGGGCAATCTACCACGGCAGTTGCAGCTCTCTTAGCCGAGCTTATTAAAGCCAATAAGCTTGTAGTAGCAACAGACGTGGACGGCATATACACGAGCGATCCCAAGCTCAATTCTCAAGCAAAGAAGTTAGACGTGGTGACCCCTCAAGAACTCATGGAGATACTTAGACAAAAACATGAGCCTGGAGGCTACCAGTTAATAGATCGCACAGCCCTAGAGATAATAGCTAGGTCGAATATAGAAGTTCAAGTAGTTAACGGGTTAGATCCTAAAAACGTGGAAGAAGCACTTAAGGGGCTGAGCGTAGGTACAACAATAAAACCATCAGCAGCTAAGTAACGATGTTAGGCGATAGTCGAAAAACATGGGAATTAAGCTGTGTAAACCTGTCAGAGAGCATGAAAACTGAAGGTGTATTGCTAAGATTTTCGCCAACTATCGACTTAATGTTGGGTTAAAACGGCTAAACAGCGAAAACTGAGCTGCTATATGAAAAAATAGAGAAGAGAATGATAAATAGTATAAAAAGAGAAATTTTCTAAGTAATTTGATAGAGAAAAGTCAGGATATTTCGAAAAATCTGTCAGAAATCTCTGAAAGAAACTAGAAAGCCGAAAATAAAAACG
>QMSN01000165.1 GCA_003650865.1 Thermoprotei archaeon | reverse complement strand
TCTGGTGAACCCCCCTTCAAGAGCTTCTCTGACGTCTATAGGTGGGCTGCTGGAAGGGTTGACGTGGTGATTGACGGTGGCGACTGCAGGTACGGCCTTCCATCAACTGTCGTTGAGGTTGAGAGCGACAGGGTTAAGCTACTTAGGAGGGGGGCTTTAGAGCCTAGTAGGATTGTGGAGGTGTGTGGCTACATTGAGTAAACCCCTAGCCCTCCTCGTAAACGACGATGGTGTACACTCAATAGGTATGCAAGTGTTGAAGGAGAGGTTGAGCAAGGACTTCGACTGCTTTGTAGTTGGACCTAAGACTGAGAGAAGCGGCATAGGCAAAGCCCTGACGGTAGGCGGCACCATAAGAGTTGACAGGCTCACTACTACTTATGGAGAGGCCTACTCAGTTGATGGTACGCCTGCAGACGCTGTTCTAATAGCAATATACAAGCTTCTACCAAGGAGGCCTGCAGTCACAGTAGCTGGCATAAACTTAGGCCCTAACCTGGGGGTTGACGACATACTGAACTCTGGCACAGTTGGAGCAGCCATGGAGGCCTCGATACACGGGATACCCTCCATAGCCGTGTCCTACTGCATAGCTCGAGAGTTCCAAGATGACTTAGCGAGAGGGCTGCAGGAAGATCCAGGGTTGAAGCTAGCCGCCCTCATAGCTCACGCTCTAGCTAAGCTGGTGATCGAAGTAGGGCTTCCTCCCACCGTAGACCTCATATCCGTTAACGTCCCAGATTACAAGGTCGGTGTACGCGGAGTCAGGCTTACGAGGCCCTCTAAGAAGGGTTACCCAGACATCTACGTTGAGGCTGAGGGTGGCTTTAGGATAGCTAGGTGGGACACGGCTCTATACCCTGAAGACGCTGATGACACCGATGTTGAGGCCGTTAGGGATGGCTTCATCTCTATAACCCCTCTAAGCCTAAGCTTGACACCTGCAGCGTCAGACATGAAGCCCTACTTAGAGGCTGTCAAGAAGCTCCTTGAGGGCTCTTAGGCTTATTGGTTTCACGTCACTTTAAGCGTCAGCCTTAAATATCGACTGATGTCTCACCATTATTTCGAAGGACTACTCGAGTTTTCGTTTTAGGGAGGAGCGCTCATGAATGTATACCTTCAACCGGGGGAGAGGGCCGTCAGAACGACTGCTTGGTCTCCTGGACCTGGCTGCCACGGTGGCTGCGGTCTCTACGCGATAGTGAAAGATGGAAGGCTCGTTAAGATCGAGGGCGACCCGGATCACCCTTGGAATCAGGGTAGGCTTTGCCCTAGAGCTCTAGCAATGGTTCAATACGTCTACCACCCTCAGAGGCTTACGCACCCACTTAAGAGGGTTGGCGAGAGGGGAGAGGGGAAGTTCAAGAGAATATCCTGGGATGAGGCATTCGACATCATAGTCAAAAAGCTGACGGAAATTAGGGAGAAGTACGGCGCTGAGTCCGTCTGGTTCATTCAGGGGACAGGTAGAGATATAGGCGGCTGGATAAGCATGTTGGCATACGCCTACGGCAGCCCTAACTGGTCGTTTGGGCTTAGTGGTGTAGCTTGCTATACGCCTAGGCTATGCGTCATGTGGGTCACGCATGGAGATCACTGCGTAGCAGATGCATCTCAGTGGCTTGAGAAGAGGTATGACGACCCTGAATACACGCCTCCAAAGTACATTGTGATATGGGGTCAAAACCTCCCATCAACTTGCCCAGACGGCTTCTTCAGCCACTGGATAATCGACTTGATGAAGAGAGGGACCAGGCTGATAGTGGTGGACCCAAGGGTTACTTGGCTCTCCACTAGAGCTGAAGTACACCTGCAACTTAGGCCTGGAACTGATGGGGCTCTAGCTCTAGGCATGCTGAACGTCATCGTAAGGGAGAACCTCTACGACAAGGAGTTCGTGGAGAAGTGGACCAACGCCCCGTTCTTGGTGAGGACCGACGAAATGAAGATCTTGAGGGAGAGCGACGTCAAGAAGGACGGCGACTTCAACAAGTACGTGGTCTGGAACGAAGCCACGAAGTCAATAGCGATATGGGATCCAGTCGCTGCAAGCTACACACAAGCTGACGTCAAGCCAGCTCTAGAAGGCTCGTTTAAGGTGGCCTTAGCTGATGGAAGTGAGGTTGAGTGTAAGACCGTCTGGACACTCTGGAAGGAGAGGATCTTTGAGTACCCGCCTGAGAAGGTTGCCGACATAACGTGGGTTGAGAAGGACGACATAGTGAAGGCAGCTAGGCTATACGCTAAGAACAAGCCCTCAGCTATCCACTGGGGTCTACCCATCGACACACAAGCTAGTGCTACTCCAACTGGCCAAGCAGTGGCTCACTTGTGGTGTATAACGGGGAACCTAGACGTGCCTGGAGGAAATGTGATAGCTAGGTACGCACTCGACGTAATGACTTACCCCTACCACTCAGGTAAAGGAATAATCTCGTTGCCACCTGAGATACACAAGAAGAGAATTGGCGTCTGGAAGTATGGGGCCATAAGAGACTTCAGGGCCTGGGCTCATCCAGACACAGCTCTCGACATGTGCTTCACGGGGAAGCCGTACCCGATAAAGGCCATATGGATGCAGACTACAAACCCCCTAGCAGGGTTAGGCTTAGAGCCTAAGAAGTGGGCTGAGGCCTTTAAGAGAGTGGAGTTCATAGTCGTCGTAGACACCTTCCTCACTCCAACAGCCATGTACGCGGACATAGTGTTGCCCGCAGCATCCTTCTTGGAGAAGGACAGCTTGAGGTCTTGGTGGGTGCCGCTGAACGCCATAAACAAGGCCATCGAGCCCGTGGAGGACTGCAGGTCCGACTTAGACATAAACTTCGAGCTCGCCAAGAGGTTGAACCCCAACTTCCTGTGGAAGTCCGTGGACGACATGTGGGAGCAGATAATGAAGCCCTCCGGCATGACGTACAAGCAGCTCAAGGAGAAGGTATGGGTCCTGCCACCTAAAGGCCACCCCTCGAGGCCTTATAGGAGGTACGAGAAGGGCTTGCTGAGGCCAGATGGCAAGCCGGGGTTCATGACTCCTTCAGGCAAGATAGAGCTGTGGTCGACGTGGTTTGAGAGCTGGGGTCTAGAGCCGATACCATACTACGAGGAGCCTCCCTTCAGCCCGTATAGCACACCTGAGCTATTCAAG
>QMSN01000164.1 GCA_003650865.1 Thermoprotei archaeon | reverse complement strand
GTGGCTTGTCTTAGCTATCTGCTCAATAAGCCAGTGGAGCTTAAGCTTCTTGTCTAGCTTATGTGAGGCCTCTCTAGCCTTGTCGTAGAAGAACATGGTTAGAGAGGCTAGAGCCTCGAGCATTTTCTTCGCGATGTACATGAAGGAGCACTTAAGCCCCATTGAGCTTAGCCCCTTTGCAAGCTTAGTATTACCTGAAGCATAAATAAGCTTTGCCTAGCCGTCAACACCTTTAAGCCCTAGCCTCTTAACGGCATCATCAACTATCTTCGCAACTCGCCTAAGAGGCATTCCAAGCTCCTCGGATATCCTCTTTAAGTCCTCGTACTCAGCCTTGACGTTTAGAACCTTCCCCTTAACTCTAGAGACCTTAATGGAGACCTTGAACCTCCTCCCGCAAACCTCTACATCCACCTCTTTGACCTCTCTCTCAGCCGTAATCCTAGGCGTCTCTAGGAGCCTCACTCCTAAGGTTCCAGCCTCCTCCATTAGCAGCTCTGCTATGCTCATGCAGGTAGCTGGATCGCTGACGACTCTAACTATGCTTATCGGCCTGCTCTTCTTGCCTACAGCTGGTATGATCGCTACGTCGAGGGCCCCGCTCCTCAAGAGCTTATCCACGAGGTAGCCCAATAGCTCTCCTGGGACATCGTCGACGTTGGTCTCAAGCACAACAACTCTATCTCCTGAAGCCTCATGCCTAGAGCCGTAGACAACCCTCATGACATTGGGGGTTGAACCCAAATCCCTCCGTCCAGCTCCATAGCCCACTCTCTCAATAGTCATTGGTGGATACACGTCGACAACCTCCTCAGCTAAGGAGACCAGTAGGGCAGCTCCTGTCGGCGTTGTAAGCTCAGCTTCAACATCTACACTCGACACCTTAAACCTGTGTCTACGAAGGATCTCGAGAGTAGCTGGTGCAGGGACTGGAAGCGCTCCGTGGCTACACTCAACAACTCCACCCCCAACAGCTGGTGGAGTTGTGTAAATGCGAGCGTCCTTGAAGACGTCTAAACGGTCTAGCAGGAGGGCTGCACCCACTAAGTCGAGGGCTGTGTCGAGCGATAAGAGCTCGTGTAGCCTAAGGTTCTCTCTAGGGACGCCGTGTACACTGCTCTCAGCATCTATAAGCTCGTCCAGAGCCCTCAATGCTAAGCCTCTAGCTTCACTTGAAAGCTCAGCTTTACGGGCTAGCTCCTCAACGTAGCCTCTGAAGTCGAGGGGGCTTGCTCCTCCGTAGTCCCTGTAGACCTTGAGCTCAACTCTCTTAGCCCTCAACCCCCTCCTCTCAACGTCGAACACTTCGAGCTCAGCTTCACATCCCCTAAACACCTGTAGCATCACGTCTACGAGGTGGTAGAGCTCGTCGACTTGCCCCCCCAAGTCTACTAGGGAGCTGAGAAGCATGTCGCCTGATACTCCAGCGAGCCTGGGGTCTAGCACCAAGACCTTCATTTCCTACCACTCTACAGCTTCAACCACTAATCCAGTTCTCTGGCTATATATCTCTCATGGGCTAAGCCCTAATAGACATAAATCCACGAGGTGTAGCTACTTGTGGTGTAGGTGGCTGACTTGAGGCTGTTTAGAGATAGAGACTACGTCGAGACCCCTGAAGGCCTATTATTCACAGTTGTGGGTAATGTGCATCCCAACGACGGGGTCATAGCCTACTTGAAGTACTTGCCCAGCAGTGACGGCAAGTGGGGTAGTGGCGATAAGAGGTTTAGGAGGGCGTTACCCTACTACACGATTCCAATGCTTCTCGACACGGTGAGCTTCCTGAAGGAGAATTACCCTCAATACGTCAAGTTCATTGATGAGCTCGAAGTCGAGATGTCCATGGTGCCTCTAAGCATGGTGGCGAAGCACTATAAACCCGAGGAGAGGCTTCGAGAGCTTACGTCAAGCCCTAGAGACGAGCTGGAGGAGATGGTCGCAGAGCTATCCCAAGTCATAGCTGACGAGGCTAGCATACCCATAGATGACTTGGGGGTCACGGGATCTGTGCTAATCGGGATTCACAAGCCCTTCTCAGACATAGACCTAGTGGTATACGGTAGGAGAAGCGCCTTGAAGGTTAGAGAAGCATTGAGAAGCCTTTACCGAGAGCCTAGGAGGGGGGTCAGCGGGCTTCCTCAAGAGAGGTTTGAAGAGCTCCTCGAAAGGCGACAGAGGCTCTTCAACTTATCAAAGCGCGATGCTCAAGCCATATGCGAGAGGAAGTGGAATAGAGGCTCCTTTAAGGGCAAGGACTTCTCCATGCATCCGGTCAAGAAGGAGCACGAGGTAAATGAGGTCTTCGGCGAGTTCAAGTACAAGCCCATAGGGATGGCGACCATCAGGGGGGTCGTCGCCGACTCTTCAGACGCCCTCTTCATGCCCTCTAAGTGGAGAGTCGAGGACGTCAAGTTCCTTGAGGGAGTTTCTGTAGAGGGCTTAGTGGAGCTATGTAGCTTTGAGGGGCTCTACATGGGCGTCGTAGGTGAAGGTGAGAGGTTCGAGGCCAAGGGCAAGGTTGAAGCAGTGTATAGGCGGGGAAGACTAAGCCACTACAGGCTCCTCATAGGCTCACCTGAAGCCAAGGGCTTCGACTACGTCAAACCCGTTCAATGAGGGCTTGTAGAGATAAGCCCAAAGCTACTACGTGTAGACGGCAAAGTCGCTTATCATGCTTGTAAAGCCTGAGTTTAGCTTGAGAAATCTAAACCGCGTTTTCCTAGCTAGTGGAGTTAGCTTTAATAGTGTTCTATGCGAGTGTTAGGGAAGCATATTAGGCGTGAGGTGTTCGTTTGAGGGCTCCTAAGGAGCTCAGTTACAGGACTAAGGTGATCACGCTATCAGGCATTAGGAGGCTCTTCGACTTAGCTCAGAGATCCTCTGGCGTAATAAACTTCGGCCTTGGGGAGCCCGACTTCGACACCCCACCACACATTAGGGAGGCTGGTAAGCGAGCCTTAGACATGGGCTATACCCACTACTCGCCTAACGCAGGATACCCAGAGCTTAGGGAGGTCATAGCTGAGAAGTTGAGGAGCGAGAACGGTATTCCAGCTTCAGCGGAGAACGTGATGGTTACGATAGGGGCTTCAGCAGGCCTCCTACTCTCAACTCTCATCCTCGTAAACCCGGGAGACGAGGTGTTAAT
>QMSN01000163.1 GCA_003650865.1 Thermoprotei archaeon | reverse complement strand
ATAGCCTTGAAGCTCAAGAGCCTCTCGCTAGAGGAGAGCGCACGCCTCTTAATGTGGGGTGCAAACATACAATTCAACAAACTGTACTCGTAATAATAAATAAGTTTTATTATTTATTTCGATGATCGCTTGCACAGCTCTTAGACATCTACACCCACTTGAGGGTGTTTAGTCCTCGCTTATTGAGTGCATTGCGAGGCTTTACTCTCTGCACCCAATAATCTTAAGTATCGCTGCACAATACACGGTATAGCTAAGCGTGTGGGAAGATGGTTATGCCTAAGACGGGTGTTTTCTTCAGTCCAGCCGTTAAGGGCAAGGATTGGCCCGTCATAGGTGATAAGTTTAGGAATTTCCCTGAGGTCATGGCTGACGTCCTCAAAAACCCGAATGTAGCCCTCTACAGCCCTAAGCCTGTCGATGAGAAGCTTCTCTTTAAGGTTCACACAGCGAACGTGGTCATGGACCTCAAGAGCGCCTGGTACTATGAGGGAGCTGTGTACTCCGTTGGCGGTTGTGTTGAGGCTTTAGAGAGGATTTGTAGAGGTGAGATAGTCAACGCCATAGTATTCAACGTCGCAGCTGGCCACCACGCCGGTCCATCTTACGCTTGGGGTGGAACCTATGTGTCCTGTGCTGGCCCCATGATAGTCGACGCTAGGGAGAAGTTTGGCGTTGAGAGGTTCGCAATCATAGACACGGACAGCCACCATGGGGATGGGGATAGAGCGATGTTTAAGGGGGATCCAAACGTCCTCCACGTCTGCTTCTGTAGTAGAAATGCTAGTGAGAACAGTGGGACGAAGATAGACGTCGACGTCGGGTGGAGCACCACCGACAGCGACTACTTGAAGCTCGTCGAGAGGGAGTTTAAGCCTAGAGTGCTCGACTTTAAGCCCTACGCGATAATACACTTCTTCGGCCACGACACGTGTGAAGGAGACTACGGCAGTCGAGGCTTGACACCAAACTTCTACTTAGATCTGGCGAGGCTCGTCAAGTCCATAGCTGAGGAGTGCTGCGGCGGTAGGTACATAATAATAACTGGTGGAGGAGCTAGGAGGGACGTCGCTGAGTACATATTCCCCAACATAATCAGGATCTTAGCTGAGTGAGGGGCTTAAAGAGCTAGATGAGCCTACGCCCCATGAGTAGAGCTACGAATATCGAGGATGCCGTTATGTCAGCAGTCGTTCCAGGGTTATAGCTTGGGCCTCTAGACTCGAGCTCTAAGTCGAGCTTCTCTATGAACCTCCTTCCCTTGCTCGTGAGCATCCCGCCTAGAGCTAGTGCTTCACGTGCCTTCTCGGAGACCCATGAGGCCTCAGCCATCCCAGCTTGGACAGCCTCGTCTATAGTCGAATTGGGCTTTAATGCCAGCCCCACGTTCCTAGCTATGAGGGTGTCCGGTGCTCTAGACAGTATTTCGAGGAAGCATTGGACTACAGCTGTATTTACGTCGCCAGTCTCCTCGTAAGTCTTCAGTAGAGATGGAAGTCCAACGCTGAGCGTCACCGGTAACCCCTCAACGAGCTCTCGAGCCACTCCATCCCACTTAGAGGAGGCCTTGAGGAGCTCGTACATCGACAGGTCTGTGCGACAGCTCTTAGAGGCATCTGGTAGCCCCTTAGGGGGTTTTCCGAGGCCGCTGGGCTTGAGCTTCCTCACTGCCTTGAGGAGCTCCACTGAGTCCTTAGGGGTCGTGGCCCTCAAGACCTCCACGAGGGCCCTCTCGATGATGGATGGGCTTGGCGAGTTAATCCATGCTGGAGCTGAGGCCGCTATGGGGATGAAGAGCATGATGACCCCGAGGTGGGTGTTGCCGCCACTGTGGGCTTTAAGCTGGTGTTCCACGGCTATCCTCACGAGCCTTCCAAGCCCTATTAAGCTCAGCTGCCCCCTACTCCAAGCCTTTAAGCCTCTCGTAAAAGCCTCTCTAACCGGCGGGCCTAGGGCTACTGCTCCAGCTATGAAGTGTTCAAACCTCTTGCCCCACCTATCCCTAAACCTGTGGATGTTGCCAGGCTTAGGGTGCGCTGAGACCTCTAGTAGAGCTGCTAGCTGAGCTTTCACCATGACTTCGTACGGGTCTAAGCCTCTAAGTCTCTTGCTCAACCAGTGTCCCCTGCAAACATTAATATCTCGATACGCCAATTCAGTCTTGGTGTGTAGAATGGAGATAAAGTTTAAGGCAGTCATAACGAGCAAGTCCATGTACAACGACCCCACCGGCGGCAAAGGGGTTAAGATAGAGCTAGTCGAGGAGAAGGAGCTTCCACCACCAGTCGTCATGTCTAGGGGTGAGAGCTCTGAGCTCATGAGGGACGTCATGCCCATAGTCAGCCAGATAGTCCAAGCCCTCCCATTTACGAGGGGAGGTAAGGTCACAGTCCCTAGGCTCATGATCTGGCTCTCCGAGGATGAGTGGGATAAGCTTGAGCCCAAGCCGGACATCGGCGATGAGGTTGAGGTGGTGATAACATCCTCAAGAGTCTCGGTTAGGTTCCAGTAGGTGGACTACATGAAGGAGGTGGGGGTGCACCCCAAGGGCTCTGTAAGCCTTCTCGAATTAATAGAGGACGTGAGGAGAGGGCCTAACTCACACAGGATAGGTTGCATACTCACCTTCATAGGGGTTGTCAGGGGGGTTACTAGGAGTGGAGCTAAGGTCTACAAGCTTGAGTACGAGGCCTACGATGAAGTGGCTGAGAAGAGGCTTCAAGAGATAGCCTATGACCTCAAGAGGATACCTGGGATCGTCGACGTGAGAATACACCACTTCACAGGCTCGCTAAGCGTGGGTGAAGACTCAGTCTACATAGTCGTAGCTGCTGAGCATAGGCAGGAGGGCTTTAAGGCGCTTAGAGAGGCCATAGAGAGGCTTAAGGTGGAAGCCCCGATATGGAAGAAGGAGTACACCGATAGAGGCTCCTACTGGGTTGAGGAGCACTAGGAGGGTGAAGTGTCTGGGTGTCTGAGCTCAGCAGCCTTAAGGCTCAAATACCTCTGGAACACCTTTTTATAGAACCTCCAAGGTATAATTTTCGTGTTCAAAATTGTCCACGACCATAACTGTCAGTAAGAGAGTTAAGATGATGCTCGAGAGGGCTAAGTTGAGCTATGAGAAGAGGGTTAAGAGATCCCTAACCTGGAACAACTTCTT